>CALANC010000365.1 GCA_937925895.1 uncultured Desulfobacterales bacterium | reverse complement strand
TATGGACATGGCCAGTTCGATAATATCTTTTGCCGATTCCCAGTCTGGTTTGAAAAGATTTGTATATTCTTGGGTAGTTAGCCCTCCTTCTACCGCTTTTCCGACGGTCTGTTTTTCGAAATCTTTTCGCGTTGCTGAATCTCCTGATATCTTCAGGTATTCTGCAAAAATTCTGTCTTTGTGTTTAATCTCTATTTCAACCAACGTTTGGAAAAGATTTTTGACGTCATCATTTTTTACCTTGGGGATCATCGACTGATAAAAATCTCCAAGACCTTGCTCAAGAGAGTAAGCAACCACGAGTGTTTCAGCAAGGGATTCGTTTCCGGTAAAGAATTCCAACCCCAGGTCTTCTTTTCCAAAAGCGGTCTCACTTTTCCATCCTTTAATTCCACCGGACAAGTTGTATATATGGTCGAAACCTTTTCCTGACAGCATCTGGGCAGCAACCCGGCTGCGCCCTCCCACCGCTCAGTAAACCATGGTGGACTTATGGGGATCTAACTCTCCAAGTCTTTCGGTTAGGTCAGGCAAAGGGATTAATTTGGCTCCCGGAAGATGACCGCCTTCATACTCACCGGGTTGACGCACATCTAAAACGGTTACTGCATCAGGAGACTTATCGGCTAAATATTTTCGTGCCTCCTCAGCATCAAAGGACTTTATCGGAGTTAAAAATTGTTTCCAGCGCACGTTATCCTCCATATGGTTAGCGTCTGTTATATTTATGTATACTAAAATTGCACGGTATTATACAAGTGGCAATATGGTTGGCCGGTACAAACATTTTCTCATCATTTTAAAGTTTGTCCATGTTGGCATAAAGTTTGCTACCTTAAAGTGCCGATTGTCCAAAAACAATTCGAGGTGTTGAAATTAACTTAAGTTAAAAAAATCTACCCATATGTATTAAAGCGAGTTGGTAACCCATGCGGTTAAATTTTGATCCGATCACACTGGACAAACAACGTGACTACCTGGAATATTTTGTTGCCTGCCCACAAAAGGCATCTGACTACAGTTTTGTAAATCTGTGGGGTTGGGCGGAAGAGTACGGCCTTTCCTGGGCCTGGTCGGATGGGCTTGTATGGATAAAACAGACTATTCCGGAAAAAATGTACTGGGCACCTGTGGGGCCATGGGTAATGATTGCCTGGGAGAGTTGTTTACCTAAATATTTTGTCGAGAAGACCGTCTTCGTCCGTATCCCGGAGATGCTGATGCAACTCTGGGAAAGAGATGTCGGGAATCGTATCATTAAAGAAGAAACCAGAGAACATTGGGATTATCTTTACCGGGTATCTGACCTTATCGAACTTCGGGGAAGGCGATTTCACAAAAAAAAAAATCTGTTCAATCAGTTCGAAAGGAAATATAAATATGAATATGTTCCCTTTTCAACGGAAATGATAGGTAGGGCGACGGCGATGCAGGAGGACTGGTGTACCTGGCGAGACTGTGAGTCGTCCGAAGCACTATCGGCTGAAAACAGGGTTATTGCAAGGATTCTACAAAGCTGGGAAATGTTGCCCACCGCAAACGGAGGTGCAATTCTGATAGACCGAGAAATGGTGGCTTACACGATAGCGGAAAGCCTGTCGGATGAAACACTTATCATCCACCTTGAAAAAGGAAACCAGGCATACAAAGGGGTTTATCAGGCGATTAACCAGATGTTTCTGGATCATTCCGGAAGCGAGCACAAAATAGTAAATCGTGAACAGGATCTTGGTGACGAAGGGCTTCGTAAAGCAAAATTATCATACAATCCGGTTGATTTTCTGAAAAAACACCGTATTTTTTGGCAATAAAAGGATATTACCGATATCCAAGACACTGTCTCAAGAACAACACCTATGGGTGACTAGGTTGAGACACTTTTTATAAAAAGGAGAACATCATGGGCGCATTGGTTACAACAGAAGCACCGGATTTCGTTGCGCCTGCCGTTATGCCGAATGGTGTTATCGAAGATAATTTTAAGTTGTCTGATTATAGAGGGTTGATGCTCTACAGTTTACGGAAGAACATGGTGAGGTCTGTCCAGCAGGCTGGCAAAAGGGCGACAGCGGCATGAGACCGACGGCTGAAGGCGTTTCCGAGTACCTGGCTTCTAATGTCAAAAAACTGTAACCCAATTTCTCACTGTTATTACAGTTTCTCAAACACAAGGTTAGGATAACATGAAGATCGTTGTTGATCCGGAAAAATGTCGAACATCTGGAAATTGCGTGGTAATTTGTCCTGAAAAAGCCATATCTATTGTGGATGGTTTAGCAACAATTGATGAGACTAAATGTGACTTGGACGGGATATGTATTCCGGCCTGCCCTCATGATGCCATAAGGTACGAAGAAGACCAGGAATGATCCTTTTCATCGTGTGTCTTTAATTTCCTGATTTGCATTTGGTAGAAGGCTAAAAACCCGACCGACTTAGGCGCGCCGGCTTAACGATAGTCTTGATATCAGTTTTTTTATGCTTAGGATTGGGATGTGCCAAAATCATCGACAACAATTACAAATGCTGTTGAATTTATTCAGTTCAGAAACAAAATTTGATTCCGTATCTTTAAAATTTATTGAGGACGGAGAAAAACCATGACATTTGAAGAGGCAATCAAGACAGCGCTTGATTATGAAGTCAGAGTTAGGGATATTTATATAGATGCGATAGAGAGGGTTGCCGATCCTGCCGGGAAGCAGATTCTTGAAATGCTCAGAGATGATGAGCAGTATCATATTGAATATCTGAAGGAGAGGCTCCAACTGTGGAAAAAGACGGGGAAATTGTCTGACAAAAAACTGGAAACCATCATTCCTTCTGCAGAAACGATTCAGAGAGGGATGGAAACCGTACAAGCACACATGTCACAAGAAGTTAGATTTGGTGAAACAGAAGTTCTAGGCAAAGCACTTCAAGCAGAGGTTGAAGCAAGCAAATTTTACCAAAAAATGGTGGATGAATTGTCAGATGAGGGTCAACGGATGTTTGCCCAATTTATTGAGATCGAAGAAAATCACATCGCTGCAGTTCAGGCTGAGCTGGACTATGTAACCAAGAGCGGTTACTGGTTTAACTTCAAAGAATTTGACATGGAAGAATTGTAAAAAATTTCTTAACCATTTAAATAAATAAAAGATGAGATTTGACATGTTGAGCTTAAAGAGTATAAAAAATGATATAAATCTTTTGAATGCTATTGATTGGGACATGACCCCCGAAGAAGCGGTAAGGTTATACCTTGAGTGGGGGAATAATTGGTCCGGCGGGAATTATGTTATCCGGTCTAAGGAAGATGTTACCCATTATTTCGTTGTTAACACCTGGGGAAAAAATCCCGTTATTTTTCTCATACGAAGGAATTCAGAAGAAGCGGTTGAACTTGCAAAAATCGATATGCCCAAAAAACTAAAGGAACGATTTTTGAAGTCAAATGGAAATTTAAGAGGGGTTTATGCTATTGAAGGTGAAGTGAAAGAATGGCTTAAAAAGGCACTTCACGACACCTGGTGAATTCCTGGTTGTTGACTTTCTAAACCGCCAAACCGATAGCAAGAATTTCAAAGCCCTTAAAATATTTATTTAGGGAGGAAGGGGAATGGAAGAGAAGGTGTACGATGCCATGAAAAAGGCCGGAAAACCTGTGAGGCCCGGTGATCTTGCGAAAATTTTAGGCAAAGAAAGCAAAGAGATATCAAAAGTTATTTCGGAACTAAAGAAAAAGGGGAGGGTGGTATCTCCTAAACGATGCTACTATTCAATCAACGAATAGCCCGGGTTGATCCTATCCATTCTACTATTGGAATTTGAATGAAAAAAATGGTTTTAGTTTTGTATAGATTACGTGAAAAAATAAAAAGGAGGATACTATGAGTTTTGAATCGTTTGAGGAAATTGTTGGCTATGCTATAGAAAAAGAAAAAGAAGCTGCTGCTTTCTATCTGGATGCTGCTGAGAAGGAACCTTTCGCAGGGGTTAAAAAAGCACTGGAGGAAATGGCGGCGGAAGAAAAGAAGCACCAATCAATGCTGGAGAATATAGGGGAAAACAAAAAGGTGCTGGAAGGTTACAAATTCAAATGGATCCCCGATTTGAAACGAAGCGACTATATGGTCGAGTTAGAGTATGAGCCGGGGATGCATTATACTGATATTCTGCGACTGGCGATGAAGAGGGAGGAGCAAGCGCTGAAAATGTATAATGAATTGCAGAACAGGTCCGACAATGAAGACCATATTCAACTTTTCAAGGTACTCTGTCAGGAGGAGGCAGGCCACAAGATGTTTCTGGAAAAGCTTTATGACGACTACATGGCCGAACAAGGAGACTAGATAGAAATAGACAAGTTAATTCGCCCCGTCCGCAATTGAAATACGCTGAATCTACGACATCCAATTTGAATGTCGTAGATTCGGCACCGCATCGTTTTTTGATTTAATCAGAGAGGCTAAGTTTACTTACCACTAAGGGCACACCACAATGAGCCTTACCGAAACGCTGAATGCCGACTTTATAAATACCCAGTATCAGTTATGGAAGACCGACCCGAACGCGGTTTCCCGGGATTGGCGCTTTTTCTTTGAGGGCTTTGAATTGGGAGGCGCCGGAGAGCAAAGAGAGCTCGATGTGTGTGATGAAGAACATGTCCTTAAGCAATCCCGGGTAGGAACCCTTATACATCGTTACCGTGATGTCGGACATTTAATGGCTTGTCTGGATCCCCTTTTTGAATGTCCGACTGATCATCCTCTTTTAAATCTTTCTGCATTCGATTTAACCGTAGAAAATCTTGATGAAAAATTTTACTCCCAGGACTTTTTTGAGAACGAACCAACACCATTGCGGGACATCATCAAGATTCTAAAAGAGACTTACTGCAGGTCCATTGGTGTTGAGTTTATGCACCTGCAAGATCCTGTTGAACGTCGGTGGCTGCAAGATCGGATGGAACCTAGCCAAAATCGTCCGAATCTTGACCGAAAAAGCAAACGTCGGATTTTGGCAAAACTTTATCAGACGGCTCTCTTCGAACAATTTCTTCACAAAAAATATCTGGGACAGACGCGTTTTTCCATTGAAGGCGCTGAAGTCATCATTCCTATGTTGGATCACCTGGTGCAATTGGTTGCAGAACAAGGTTGTCGTGAAATTATTCTCGGCATGGCCCATCGGGGCCGCCTGAGTGTGCAGACCCATATCCTCAACAAATCCTTCGAAGACATTTTCAGTGAGTTTGAAAGCTGCTTTGATCCGGATAGTATCTTTGGTGCCGGTGATGTCAAATACCATAACGGTTATTTGTCTGATATCAGAACGGATAATGGTCATCCCATGCGCATGTTTCTGGTCAACAACCCGAGTCATTTAGAGTCAGTCAATCCGGTGGTTCAAGGATTTGCCCGTGCGCGGCAGGATCTTCTTGGGGGAGATAAAAAGAAACTCGTCTTGCCGCTTTTAATACATGGCGATGCCGCATTCGCCGGGCAGGGCATCGTGGCCGAGACGCTGAACATGTCACAGTTAACCGGATACAAAACAGGTGGTACCATCCATATTGTGATCAACAATCAAATCGGATACACCACGCTTCCTGAAGATGCTCGCTCTACCCGTTACGCGACTGATGTGGCTAAAATGCTCATGATTCCCATATTCCATGTACATGGGGAGGACCCTGAAGCCGTTATCCATGTCACCCGTCTGTCATCAGAATATCGGACGACCTTCAACAAGGACGTGGTGATCGACGTAATCTGTTACCGCCGGTACGGGCACAACGAAGGAGACGAACCCTATTTTACTCAACCGCTAATGTATGAGCGAATAAGAGAGCGACCACCGCTTCACAGCATATATGCACAAAAGTTGGCTGAAGAAGGTTTACTTGAAAAAAAAGATTTGACCAACCTCGAAGAAGATATCAACCAGCAACTTGAAAAGGCGCTGCAAACCGTTCGAGAAAGCGTCTGTATATTTCCTCAAGGTAAGTTTTATGAAAATTGGGACAATTTTCACGGAAATTATTCGCATGAACCAATCGAGACCGGTATATCTCGAGACAAGCTCATATCTATTGCCCGCAAACTGAATACCGTCCCGGCTGATTTTTTTATAAACCCCAAACTGGACCGTCTGCTGAAAAAACGAATGGAAGCAGTAGAAAAAGGTGAGGGTATAGACTGGGCGAATGCAGAGGCGCTTGCTTTTGCTTCCTTGTTGACAGAAGGAAAACCCATACGACTCAGCGGTCAGGACAGTGGACGCGGGACTTTCAGTCAGCGCCACAGTGTTCTCATGGATATTAAAACCGGCGAACCATATACCCCTCTTAATGTTTTAGATAAAAAACAGTCCCCTTTCCTTGTTTATGACAGCATGCTTTCAGAAGCTGGAATTTTGGGTTTTGAATATGGCTACTCTTTTGCGCAGCCACTGGGCCTTGTCATATGGGAGGCCCAGTTCGGCGACTTTGTAAATAACGCTCAAGCCGTAATTGATTTATATATAGCAAGCGGTGAATCAAAATGGCAACGCTTAAGCGGCCTTATTCTTCTGCTTCCCCACGGTCTGGAAGGACTGGGCCCCGAACACTCGAGTGCGCGTCTTGAGCGTTTTCTTCAACTGTGCGCCGGCGACAACCTTCAAGTCTGTAATATCACCACACCGGTCCAGTATTTTCATCGCCTGCGACGCCAGGCAATGAGCGATTTCCGCAAGCCTTTAATTATTATGGCACCCAAAAGCCTTTTGCGTCATCCTCTTGCAGTTTCTGATATTTTGGACATGACTTCAGGTTTTTTTCATGAAGTCCTTGATGATCCGGATAAATTAAAGGCGCCTGATCGCGTCCTTTTTTGTAGCGGCAAGATTTTTTACGAGTTACTACAAAGACGAAGGGAGCTGAAAAAACCGAATATCGCTATTATAAGGTTCGAACAATTGTATCCGTTTCCGGAAAATCAGCTTAAAGCGACAGTCAAAAGATACCTTAAAGCGAAAGAATTCTTTTGGGTACAAGAGGAACCGGAAAATATGGGGGCCTGGTCTTTCATACGACCGCGCCTCGAAGCGGTAATCAACAAGCTTGTCGAATATGTCGGTCGAAGGGCACTGGCCAGTCCGGCAACGGGTTTCCCTCATATTTACAAGCAGGAACAGGCCGCCATTATCAAAGACGCTGTGGGTGAAGCGGGTTAGAGGTGAGGATAGGAGGCCCAAAGGGAATAATGAGAAAAAACCGGTTCAGCATCCTAAACTAAATTATATGGCGGCTGAAACAGTCGTTATTTTGAGAATTAATATCGATGATAGGCAAAAGGAGTAGGCATGGAATTAGAAATCAAAATTCCCAGTGTCGGAGAATCGGTCACTGAAGCGGTTCTGGTACAATGGTATAAAAAAAGTGACGACACGGTAAAAAAAGATGAACCAATTTTTGTTATCGAGACCGACAAGGTCACCCTGGAAATAGTAGCCGAGGCTGATGGAATTTTACAGGTGCTGGTATCCGAAGGAGAGACCGTTGCTATAGGTGCTGTAGTCGGAACCATTGCAACAGAGGACGTTACCGAGCAGCCACCCAAACCAACTTTGAAAAAGGAAGGAATCGAACCACCTCTGGCTCCAACTCTTGAGCCGGAAGAGCCAACTGCTGAAGCTCCTCCGCCGGAGCCCGAACGAGTTGAACTTGCTCTGGATCGGACTTGGCAAATCTTTCCGCCATCTGTAAGACGACTGGTCGCTGAAAAAAACATTGACGTGTCAGGCATCACCGGAACCGGTCCCGGAAACCGAATTACCAAAGGAGATGTCCTATTATACCTTGAGCAAACCCAAGCGGCCGCTCAGTATCCGCAGCAAATTCCAGCAGAAATTCAAAAAGGCGAAATTTCTCAGCCTGTCCTGTCTCCGCAGCCGCTCCAATTGGCTGAAGAGGGGATCAGCCGTAAAATCATGAGCCCGATTCGCCATCGCATTGCCTCCCGCCTTTTGGAAGCCAAGCAGAACACGGCAATGCTCACTACTTTTAACGAGATTGACATGAGTCGAACGATGGAGGTGCGGCTTCATTACAAAGATGCATTCAAGGAGAAGTACGGCGTATCCTTAGGATTTATGTCTTTTTTTATCAAAGCCAGTGTGGAAGCACTTAAAGAGTTTCCCGAAATCAATGCGTTTATTGACGGCAATGAGATTATTTTCCACCATTACTATCACATTGGTGTTGCCATAAGCACCGATCGTGGTCTGGTTGTACCGGTGATTCGAAATGCTGACAAATTAAGTTTTGCCCAGCTTGAGCAGGCAATCGTAGACTATGTGGATAAAATAAAAAGTCACCGTCTTGAACTTACTGATTTGGAGGGTGGAACTTTTACTATCAGCAACGGTGGGGTCTTTGGTTCTTTACTGAGCACGCCGATTTTGAATATGCCGCAAAGCGGGATTCTCGGTATGCATAAAATTGAGAGGCGGCCGGTGGTTGTTGACGATGAGGTGAAAATACGGCCAATGATGTATGTGGCACTGAGTTATGATCATCGCATTGTGGATGGAAAAGAAGCAGTGACCTTCCTGATTAGAATCAAAGAATGTATTGAAGATCCGGAACGAATCATGATGGAGATTTAAATATGGTACAAAATGAAGCTTACGATCTTATCGTTATTGGTGCTGGTCCCGGAGGTTATGTGGCTGCGATCCGTGCTGCGCAGGTCGGACTGAAGGTGGCATGCGTTGAGAAAGACGATCGTTTGGGAGGTGTTTGTCTTAATGTGGGTTGCATTCCGAGTAAAGCACTTCTTGATTCCAGTGAATACTACCACCTGGCCAAAGATCACTTTGCCGCTCACGGGATAAAAACCGGGAAGGTCGGCTTGGACCTGCCCGTAATGATGGCCAGGAAAGAACAGGTCGTTGAAGAACTTACCGGAAATGTAAAAAAACTTCTTGAAGGAAACAATATCCGGATATTGCACGGGACAGCCCGTCTGGCAGGAGAGAACCGTGTTGAGATTGAACAGAACACAGGGTCTGCCGGTAGAAAAAAACGCCGGACTTATGAGGCCAAGTCAATAATCCTGGCAACCGGTAGTTCGCCGGTTGCGATTCCGGGTCTTGAATTTGACGGCAAGCATATCGTCAGTTCCACTGAGGCACTGATGTTTAAAACAGTCCCGAAGCATCTTGGTATTGTAGGTGGAGGCTATATCGGCCTGGAACTGGGATCGGTCTGGTTGCGCCTTGGATCAAAAGTGACGGTTGTAGAAATGTTGCCCCAAATCGCTACAACGATGGACGGACAAGTAGCGAGAGCTCTGGATCGAATCCTCAGAAATCAGGGCATGAATATTCGCTTGAATACCAGAGTTACAGAAGCAAAGATATCCAGAAATAAGGTCAATATAACTCTGGAAGCTGATGATAAGAAAGAAATTGCCTCCTGTGACCGACTGCTTGTTTCTGTTGGACGACGGCCATTGACACAGAACCTAGGATTAGAAGAAGTTGGAGTGGAAACAGATCCTGAGACCGGTCATGTGTTGGTAGACGAGAAATATCGAACGAATATTCCTTCGATCTATGCCATTGGTGACATTATTCCAGGCCCTATGCTGGCGCACAAAGCTTCTGCAGAGGGAATCGCCGTGGCCGAGTGTATTGTCGGACTTCCTGGGGAGGTGAATTACGACGCCCTTCCTGCTGTTGTCTATACGTGGCCCGAGGTCGCCAGTGTCGGTTTGACCGAAGAACAGGTGAAGGAACGGAATATTCCTTACTGTATTGGCAGTTATCCTTTCTCCGGTGCCGGACGTGCCCGGTGCATGGGAGAGAAGGATGGATTTGTAAAGTTGATTTCCCATTCAAAAACCGATCGAATCTTGGGAGTGCACATCATCGGACCACGCGCTGCCGACATGATTGCTGAATGTGTTTTGGCTTTAGAGTTTGGCGCAAGTTCTGAAGACATTGCCCGTACAATCCATGGCCATCCAACTTTTTCCGAGGCTTTGCAAGAAGCAGCCATGGCCATACGGAAATGTTCCATCTATGCCTCTTGAGTAGAATCGGTCTCGCAACTTCCATTCTTTAAAATACTGGATCATCTCCCGGTTAGTTGTAGGTAATTAAGGCAAGGCAAGGGAATAATCTTCAAGAGATTCGGTGAGCTCCAAAGGGTTCAAGAGGTCAAGGATTCAAGGGTTCGAGTGAAATTCTTAGGAATTATAGAGATCTGACAGATTGGAAAAAGTCGGAGGTCCCTGTTTACATCCTAATAAAAT
>CALANC010000364.1 GCA_937925895.1 uncultured Desulfobacterales bacterium | reverse complement strand
CGCTACAGGAGTAACTCTTTATACTCGGTTCTATGATTGTATCGATATTTTCCATGTGTTCAAAGTCTTGTGGAAGGTGTTGAACAGGTGTAACCTCTTCAAAAACATAAGGCAGGATGTAATCAAAAAGAGCTATGTTTGCTTTTCCCATTTGGATATTGAGACGAAATCCCGCTGGATATTCTACAGTTTCAAATTTGCGAAAATCATCTTTATAATAGACCCCTATTTTAAGTGGTAGAGATTTGATGAGAGGTTGTTTTCTTTTTTTGTTTTCCGCTGAGAGGGCGGACAACAAAAATATGTTTCCCTGTTGATAAAGGAATAACTACCTGTATTTCAATGTAAAATTACTTTTATAAAGCTTGAGCTATTTTCTTTTGCTGTCCTCTCAACGGCAAAAGAAATAATATTTAACTCTGCGGCCTTTGTGTCTCAAGCGAAGCGGGCGGTGAAAAAATATAACAAAAAACGTCATTGAACTTACGAATCAGAGCACTTCGGCTCAAAAAGGTATATCATCATCCTCCTTATCCGGTACAGACGGCTGCGGACCCGTGTATGCTGTTGCACTTTCTGCAGGCTTGTATGTATCGGAAGAACCTCTAGCTCCCAACATCTTCATTTCAGATGCAATGATCTCCGTCGTATATTTGGTCACCCCATCTTTTTCCCATGATCTGGTTTGAATTCGACCCTCTATGTAGACCTGTTTGCCCTTTGAAAGATATTCCCCGCATATCTCACCGAGCCTGCCAAAGGCCACAATACGGTGCCATTCAGTCCGCTCTTGCATTTCTCCGGAATTTTTATCCTTCCATCTCTCAGACGTTGCTATGCTGAAATTTGCTACCGCAAGACCATCCGGGGTATAACGGACTTCGGGATCTCTTCCTAGGTTGCCGATCAGAGTTGCCTTGTTTAACATAGATTTCCTCCCTTTAATTAGTTTCCATCCATAAATGGCCCTTTTTGCCCGGATCTGCGTTCTCCGCGGGTTTTCGGCTGCGGCGTACAGGGAGTACGCCTCACCGTAAACCCTTGTTAGGCCTTGATCTGAACAAAAATTGCTCATTTATGAATAGGAAACACACCGTATCCATTTTAAAGCTGTGAATGGACACTAATTAAATGCGTATTCTAAACTAAATCATCCTGCGACTTGCAAAAATGAACAACAACTGCTTTATCTGAACATGTTTTTGAGAACTCATACAAATACATAAACTTATAGGTTATGTCAATCCAATTGAAACCCTGAGCTTCGCATCCTTATCCGGCAGCAAATCCGGGTTCAAGGAATTTCACTTGACTCAAAGTAATACATTGTAGTATCTTATTTAACCGATTATTCTATAAAAAAATCCTGAAAACAAAAACATTTAAACCCGTGGATGATATCATGAAAAGAACCTATGGCACAGAAAAGATCGGCTGGATTTTCTCTTTTTTAATTGTGGTAATGTTGCTCACCAGTCAAGGTTGTGGTGATTCTTCCGGTTATGTGAACGTTGATTTATCTAAAACCATATCCGTGGAGCGTCCCGGAAGCCAATTGTCGGGAGAACCCTACTTAAAGGTTGCCGTGGCGGCCATGATATCACCCAAAGATACCTTTATTTATTACCGGCAAATTTTGGATTATCTCGGCGATCAAATGGGTCGCAAAACCCAGCTCGTGCAGCGCAAAACCTATGGCGAAATCAATGCGCTTTTTAAAAAAGGCGAAGTGGATGTGGGCTTCATATGTTCTGGCCCCTATGCTGCCGATAGCCTAAGATACGGGTTTGAAGCCCTTGCCACCCCAAAGGTCCGGGGAACGTATTTCTATCAATCTTACCTGATTGTCAACAAAAACAGCCCGTTCCAAAAGCTGGAAGACCTGAGAGGTCGAACCTTTGCCTTCACCGATCCGGATTCAAATACCGGCAAATTGGTTCCGACTTACTGGCTGTATAAAAAGAAAGAAACACCAAGCTCCTTCTTTACAATGAACATTTATACCTATAGTCATGACAACTCGATTCTGGCAGTGGCCAGAAATTTGGTGGACGGCGCCACCATAGACGGACATATATGGGAATACTATAACCAGGTAGACCCTGTAAATACATCCAAAACCCGCATCATCAAAAAATCAGAACCCTTTGGAAATCCCCCAGTTGTGGCTTCCGTGTATTTGCCCCCACAATTAAAAGAGCGTATCCGTGAAATACTGTTTTCTATGCATTTGAATCCCGAAGGCCAAAAAATTCTTGCAGAATTGATGATTGAACAATTTGTAGCGACAGAAGAAAAATGGTACGACTCCATTAAGCAAATGAAACAGAATGTGAGTCTATTAGAGGAAAAAACTGATGCCAACGCAAAGTCTTAGAAGTAAACTTTTTTGGGCAATATCGGCACTAGTCATCGTCAGTGGTCTGCTCATTTCTTCCTTGGTCACACAACGATACAGCACAAGTCTTTTTAATACCGCAACAGCACAGGTCGAAAACATTGCCCATGATTTGGCGCTAGATGCTACGGATAAACTCCTCATCAATGATTTGGTTTCCATCCAGAAAATGCTGGATGATAAAAAAAACAGCAATCCCGCAGTTGCCTATATTTTTATTATCAGAAATAATCAGCTGTTGGCACACACCTTTACCGGCGGCGCGCCCGTGGAGCTGATCAAAGCCAATAATATCACCTCAAACAATCATGGCCATTTTCAAAAGATCGCCTCCACTAGCGGCGAACGCTTTCTCGATATTGCCTGGCCCATTTTTTTGGGTAAAGCGGGTATATTGCGTATGGGGCTCACGGAAGCGCCAATCAGACAACAAATCAACAATTTATGGCTTCAAATGAGCGCGATGACCTTGGTTATTCTTGTCATAGCACTTACCGCATGCTTCCTTTTTATTCGGCGGATCACAGGTCCTTTGGCCGTGTTATCGGAAGCCGTAGAAAATATTGATGAAAGCCACCTTGAAACTGGAATTGAACTAAAAGGCCATGATGAGGTGGGAAAGCTGGCGTCATCTTTCAATCAAATG
>CALANC010000363.1 GCA_937925895.1 uncultured Desulfobacterales bacterium | reverse complement strand
AAAAAAGAAGAGGTTAGATACGAGCCGTACAATATCGATAGTAATTATAGAATCCTAATTGTAAGCTACGGGACAATGAGCAGAGTTTGCAGAACCGCAGTTGACAATTTAAAAGCAGAGGGCTTGGAAGTAGGCATGCTGAGACCGCAGACGCTGTTCCCTTATCCTGAAAAACCGGTAAAAGAAGCGGCATCGAAAAATAGCTGCACGGCTGTAATAAGCATTGAGATGAGTATGGGCCAGATGGTTGAAGACGTTGAGAGGAGTGTTCAAGGAAAACGGCCGGTGCACTGGTATGGGAAATCCGGCGGAGATGTGCCGACACCGGAAGAAATAATGGATGAGATCAAAGCGTTAGTTAGTTTCCATCCATAAATGACCCTTTTTGCCCGGATCTGCGTTCTCCGCGGGTTTTCGGCTGCGGCGTACAGGTAGTAGGCCTCACCGTAAACCCTTGAGCGGCCTTGATCTGGACAAAAATTGCTCATTTATGAATTGGAAACACATTGTATCCATTTTAAAGATGTTGATGGATACCAGTCACCTAAATTTCCTGGAGATAGATACCAAAAAGGATCCACTCATACTGATTGGCCCCTAACTTTTTGATGTGAGGAGTAAAAAGAATGGCAAAGACATACAAGAAACCCGAGGCCCTTTCCGACCAGCATAGCCACTATTGCCCCGGTTGTACCCATGGGGTTATCCATCGATTGTTGGCTGAAGTCATTGATGAGCTGGATATACGGGGAAGAACGGTTGGAATTGCTCCTGTCGGATGTGCGGTTTTGGCCTATAATTATTTTACCTTTGACTTTCAGGAAGCAGCCCATGGCCGGGCACCGGCAATGGCAACAGGAATAAAAAGAGTTCGACCAGACTTGATGGTTTTCACTTATCAGGGAGATGGAGATCTGGCGAGTATCGGTATGGGCGAAATCATCCATGCCGCCAATAGAGGCGAAAAGTTTACCTCAATCTTTGTTAACAATACGGTTTACGGTATGACGGGGGGGCAGATGGCCCCGACGACACTGCCGAACCAACAGACCACTACCTCACCTTTCGGGCGCGATGTGGCTGATGTCGGCATGCCAATTAAAGTGGCCGAGTTGCTTTCAGCATTAGGCACGCCTGCTTACATTGTCAGGCAAGCAGTTCTGAAACCGAAATATATTGTCAGGGCCAAAAAAGCCATAAAAAGGGCCTTTCAATATCAACTGGATGACCGGTGTTTTAGTCTGGTAGAACTGGTGAGTACTTGTCCCACCAACTGGGGGACGACGCCTTTGGAGGCGATCCAGTGGGCCGAGGAAGAGATGCTTCCTTATTATGAACTTGGGGAATTTAAATCGCCTGAATAGGTCACGGAATCTCAAAGAAAAACAAAAAAGAGTGTGTTTTTGTTTTACTTTGAATGTTCAGAATTCAGCACATTGGGCGAGGAGGATTGAATGCAAAGCGAAGTGATGTTTGCCGGATTTGGAGGTCAGGGGATTTTGTTGATGGGGAGCATCCTGGCACACGCTGCAATGGAAGAAGGTTCAGAGGTGGCATGGATTCCTTCTTATGGTCCCGAAATGAGGGGCGGAACCGCCTATTGTTTGGTCGTTATAAGTGACAGACCGATCGGGTCTCCGATTATCAGAAATCCCATGCATCTGGTTGCTATGAACCGTCCTTCTTTGGAAAAATTTGCACCCATGATGAAACCGAACGGTGTTGTGGTGATCAACAGCTCATTAATTACCATCCGTTCAGGTCGCGAGGATGTTGATGAAATCTTGGTCCCGGCCAATGATATTGCCAGGGAATTGGGAACCACGAAAGTTGCCAATATTGTAGCCCTTTCCGCCTTTGTTGCCCGAAGCAAAATTGTGGAATTTGACTTGTTGGGACAGTGGATAAAAAAAGAATTTTCTTCAAGGGAAAAGCTTATTCCGATTAATATGGAGGCATTGGCTCAGGGCCAAAAGGCGGCCCGGGTAAGATAAATAGACTTAGGAAACATAGATATCCATTTATTTTAGAAATGAAATTATCAGTACCCGATTATATTTTGTCGATAAAACCCTATACTCCGGGCAAACCTCTTGAAGAAGTTGAAAGGGACTATGGCATTCATAATTCAGTAAAGCTTGCATCCAATGAGAACCCGCTTGGCCCTTCTCCAATGGCTGTTAAGGCTATTCAGGGGGCGGTTGAGAAGCTGAACCGGTATCCGGACGGAAGTGGTCATAACCTCAGAAACAAGATTGCCGCACATCTTGGTTTGCAGCCACAAAACATCGTTTTGGGGAACGGTTCCGACGAGATTATAGGAATGCTCACAAGCACATTTCTGCGGGCAGGTGACGAGGTCATTTTGCCGCGCCCCTCTTTTTTGATGTACGAAATAATGGTCCGTTCAGCAGGTGCCACACCAATTTCCGTTCCCTTGAAGGAACTATTCGTCGACCTGGATGGCATGGTGGAACGGATTTCCTCCAGGACACGCATGGTTTTTTTATGCAATCCAAATAACCCCACCGGGCAGGTAGTATCAAAAAGGGGTTTTGAAAATTTTATTGGAAAGATTCCTTCTGAGATCGTTGTCGTCGTAGATGAGGCTTACATGGAGTTCGTCAGGGATCAAAACTGTGCCAGAAGTATTGAATATCTCGACAACAAAAGACCCTTGGTAATGCTGCGCACCT
>CALANC010000362.1 GCA_937925895.1 uncultured Desulfobacterales bacterium | reverse complement strand
ATGTGATTGCCATGTTTTGTGGCAGTATTATTATTTATGTCTGTGGCGTAACATGGCTGAAAATCTTGACCAGCATGACTCTGTCCAAGGCTCTGGCAGTGGGGATGTATCCGTTTATTCCCGGGGATATTCTCAAAATTGCTGCTGCTGTTCCAATTGCTAAGGCACTAAGACCGGTAATTAGAAGAGCTTCTTCTCCAATTTAGTTGGAAAAGAGGATTCGAGGTTTCAAGGATTCGAGGGCTCGAAGGGTAGGGTAGGTTACTTCATTTTTTCCACGTCCTTTAGCGTTTCTCGTTCTTTATCTTGAATCGATTTGTAAATATGTAAATTATCAAGCATATGTCAGAGAATGTTTTTCAAACTTTTAGTTTATTGGAAATATAAAGCTTTTCACTTGAATCCTTGGCCCCTTGAATCCTTTGCGGATCATTCCAACTCATTTGGAGATGATCCCAAAAACCTAATTGAAATCAAAGCGCTTTAGACAATCGTAGAACCTTTATGAAAATTATTGAAATTGAAGATCTAAGCCATCGTTTCAGCGACGGCACAATCGGGTTGGATAGCATCAACCTTACCATACGAGAAGGAGAATTTGTCGTTGTTGGCGGGCAGAACGGATCGGGCAAGACGACCCTGTTGAGACATCTCAACGGCCTTCTTTTGCCTTCTGCGGGAATCGTTCGTCTGGCCGGAATTCCGGTATTTAAAGATTTGCCCAGAGCACGGCAAATGGTGGGGATGGTGTTTCAGGATACCGACAGTCAGATCGTGGGTGAAACGGTGTATGATGAGGTGGCATTTGGTCCTGAGAATCTCTGTCTCAAACCAAATGATATAAAAAGACGGGTATCTGGGGCATTGAAACTCGTGGGCCTGACCCATTTGGCAAACCAGAGACCCAACGTGCTGTCAGGAGGAGAAAAACGCCGGCTTGTCATCGCCGGGATTCTTGCTATGGAACCTCGAATCCTTGCTTTTGACGAACCTTTTTCCAATCTCGATTATCCGGGAACTATTCAGGTTTTAAAGCAAATTCTTACCCTGCATCGAGGCGGGCAAACCATTCTGATTGCGGTTCATAACCTGCAAGAGGTTATCGCTTTTGCAGATCGTCTGGTCTTGATGAAGAAAGGAAAAGTGTTAAGAAATGGAAACCCTTATGAGCTGATAGAGGAGCTTGAAGGATTTGGTATCAGGGAACCGTGCCCTATTCGTCTTGAGATGGAGATTCAATCATGGCTGAGTTGACAGTGTTCGGTTTTAAGCCCGGAAAGTCAGTCATTCACCGATTGGATGTTCGCTTTAAACTTATCTTTCTGATCGTGATCAGCCTTGCAAGCCTAAAAGCATCCGGGATGTCGCTTTTTCTTCTAACTTTGGTGCTGGTTGCCGTATTAAGTCACGCCGGTCTCTCTTTGAAGCCGGTTATGAGGGCACTTGGTTATGTTTTTGTGTTACTTTTTTTTATTTTTGTTGCCCGGGCATTGTCTACTCCCGGAGATCCGTTTATTGAGTTTAAATTCGTCTCTGTCAGCCGAGAGGGAATCCAACAGGGTGCCCTGGTTTGCTGGCGATTTTTTATTGTCGTAATGATAGGATTATGTTTTGTGTCAACCACGCGGCCGGCGGAAATTAAGGCAGCTACCGAGTGGTTCTTAAACCCCATTCCATTTATTCCTGAAAAAAGGGTCGCAACAATGATGAGCTTAATCATGCGCTTTATACCTGTCATACTAAATCAGGCTAGAGAGACTGCCGATGCGCAGCGTGCCAGAGGAGTGGAAAACAGGAAAAACCCCGTGTACCGATTAAAAAAGCTGGGAATACCGCTCATGCGTCGAACGTTCGAAACCGCCGAAAAAATAGCCGTCGCCATGGAAGCCAGATGTTATTCTGAAAACAGGTCAGACCCCGAGCTTTCCGCTAACAAAAGAGATTGGCTGGCTCTTTTTATGGTTATTTGCCTTTGCGTATTTATTCTTGTAATGTAAAAAAAACCCGTATATCCTCATTTCGCCAAAACGGTAAAACAAAAAATTGGACGAAAGAGGGCGTTTTGCAAAGGTTTCTTAAAGGAGAGATAACGTTTGAAAGTAATAATAGTTGGTGCCGGCGAGGTCGGATTTCACATCGCCAGCCACCTGGCACTTGAGAAAAAAGATGTGGTGGTGGTCGATAAAGACGCTGATGCAATTCGACGGGTCTCCGATAATATTGATGTTCAGGTATTAAATGGATCTGGAAGCAGCCCTGTGGTTTTAGAACAAGCAGGCATAAAAGAGGCGGAAATACTCCTTGCCGTTACAGACAGTGATGAAACAAACCTTGTCGCCTGTCTGATTGCAAACTTAATTTCTCCAGCAACAAAGAAGCTGGCGCGAATCCGCGATGCTGATTATGACGACTATCATGATACTTTCCGGGATTATGCCCCCCATATCGACACATTAATCAACCCTGAAATCGAAGTTGTTAAGACCATTGACCGGCTAATGAGTGTGCCCGGTGCAGTAGAAGTTGACGAATTTGCCGACGGCAGGGTCAAGTTTATAGGAATTCGGCTGGACAAATCAGCACGGTTGGCCGGTCTAAAGCTTTCAGAAATATCCGCCAAGACGGGAAAACAAAGCCCGCTTATTGCTGCTGTAATTAGGGATGAGGAGCTGATTGTCCCCAGAGGAGATGACAGGCTTTTGGCAGGGGACCTGGTCTATTTTATCAGTGAAAAAAATAAATTTGCCGAATCCTTGGCCGTTTTTGATAAGCAGGTCCAACCCATCAACAGAGTTTTGATAATAGGCGGTGGTAAAATTGGCTTCAGGCTTGCCACCTTGCTGGAAGAAAATTCTGTTTATACGAAAATAATTGAAAAAGATCCCGACAGGTGTGTGGAACTTGCCGAAAGACTAAACAAAGCCATCGTGTTGCACGGCGATGGGTCCGATCAGGGGCTTTTAAGAGAAGAGAACATTCAGGATATAGATGTGGTCATTACGCTTACCAATGATGAGGAAACCAATATTTTGACGTCTCTTCTTGTCAAAAGAATGGGCGCGCAGAACACAATAACAAGAATCAGCAAGTTCAGTTATTTTCCTCTGATGTCGGTTATCGGCCTTGAACAGGTGGTAAGCCCCAGGCTTTCAGCCGTAAATACAATTCTACAGCATATTCGCAGAGGCAAGGTGCTTGCAGCCAAAGCAATAAAAAATGAGCAAGCCGAGGTTATGGAAGCCGTGGCTCTGGAAACTTCGGACATTGTCGGTAAACCCATAAAAAACATTTCAATTCCAAAAGGCGCTTTGATTACGGGGATAATCCGCGATGATGATGTCATCATTCCTTCAGGAGAAAGCATCATTCAACCGCAAGACAGGATTATCATTTTTTCAAAGCGGCAGGATATCCCCAGGATCGAAAAAATTCTTGCTGTAAAACTGGAATATTTTTAGATGCGGTGGAATTTTATCCTGAATATCATCGGAATACTCATCCTTTTTTTAGGGGTGAGCATGCTTTTCCCCCTGATTTTTGGTGTATATTACAAGGATCAAAGTATTTTCCCGTTGTTAAAATCAACCGGGATTACCATTGCTGCCGGATTAATTCTAGTCCTCTGTTTTAGAGGGACAAAGGTAGAACACATCAGCCATCGGGAAGGAATGGCCATTGTGGCCATCGGGTGGACGGCGGTAGGATTGTTTGGGGCCATACCGTTTTATCTTGGAAGTGAATTCACCTCATTCGTTGACGCATTTTTTGAATCGG
>CALANC010000361.1 GCA_937925895.1 uncultured Desulfobacterales bacterium | reverse complement strand
TTTCCTTTTATCTTTTTTATTAGCAGATCTATGAAGAAAGGCTTTTTTGTAAACACTTAGTTTTTTGGGTTTAAATCCTAATATCTTTGAAATCCCTAAAAAAAAATCCCCATCCTCTTTAGAATGGGAATTAAATATATTTGAAGGAAAGTTCATCTTGCTTTTTAGCTATATTTCTTGAATACCACACACGCATTGTGTCCGCCAAAACCAAAAGTGTTGCTCATTGCCACATTAACCTCCCTTTTCTGGGCTTTGTTAAGCGTTAAATTTAACTTTGGGTCAATATTTTCGTCTACCACAGAATGATTTATAGTCGGCGGAACCAAGCTATACTTCATTGCTAAAATTGAAGCTATTGCTTCAATCGCACCAGCAGCACCCAATAAATGTCCTGTCATTGATTTAGTAGAATTAATATTTATATTCGGAGCATGATCACCAAAAACCTGGCTAATTGCTTTTAATTCAGCAACATCTCCCAACGGGGTAGCTGTTCCGTGTGTATTTATGGCATCAACATCTTCAGCTCTAAGATTGGCATCGCGTAAACAATTTTCCATTACCCTTACAACGCCAATACCTTCAGGATGTGGCGCGGTCATGTGATATGCGTCACTGGATAATCCTCCTCCTACTAATTCTGCATATATTTTGGCTCCTCTCGCTTTTGCATGTTCCAATTCCTCCAGAATTAATGCCCCGGCTCCTTCGCCAAGAACAAATCCATCTCTGGTTGCATCGAAGGGTCTAGATGCTGTTCCCGGGCTATCGTTGCGGGTTGACAGAGCATGCATGGCATTAAAACCTCCCATCCCTGCAATCGCCACTGCTGCCTCGCTGCCTCCTGAGACAACAATATCACAATAACCCAATCTTATATAATTTAATGCATCAATCATAGCGTTGGCAGAAGATGCACATGCTGAGACTGTGGTGTAGTTAGGTCCCATAAAACCGTGCTTAATTGAGATATTGCCCGGGGCAATGTCTGCAATCATTTTAGGAATAAAAAAAGGATTGAACCTTGGTGTTCCGTCTCCGGCAGCGAAATTTAATACCTCATTTTGAAAGGTTTCCAAGCCACCAATTCCAGCGCCCCAGATAACGCCTACTCTAAATTTATCTATTTTTTCTAAATCTAATCCTGAATCTATAATAGCTTCATCTGAAGAAATTAAGGCATATTGAGCAAACTTATCTAATTTCCGCGCCTCTTTTCTATCAAAGTAGTTTTGAGCATCAAAATTTTTTAACTCGCAGGCAAATTTAGTTTTGAATTTTTCAGTATCGAAATAGGTAATAGGTGCCGATCCGCTTTTGCCTTCCTTTAAGCCTTGCCAGTATTGTTCAATGTTATTGCCAATAGGTGTTAAGGCACCAAGTCCAGTAACCACAACTCTTTTTAATTGCATTTAACCCAATTTTAAATTGATGTCTAACCCAAGCGTAAATTAAAAAAAATTATCCATGCAGCACGATTACCGCATGGATAATTATAAATCTTTATCAAGAAATCATAAATTTATTTGGCTTCTTCTATATAACTAATAGCTTGGCCAACTGTTGCGATATTTTCTGCTTGATCGTCAGGGATTTGAATATCAAATTCCTTTTCAAATTCCATTATCAACTCAACAGTATCCAATGAATCTGCCCCTAAGTCGTTGGTAAAGCTAGCTTCGGCTACAACTTCATTCTCATCAACTCCTAATTTATCAACGATGATAGCTTTTACTCTTGATGCAATGTCTGACATAATAATTTTGGTTTTAAAAATTTAAATCGATGGCAAAAATAAAAAACTTATGGTGTAATAACACTATTTGACGTAAAAATGTATCGTAATTTAAGAAATTTAAACTCAAGAATATTAGTTTCGACACAAATTTTCTTCCCGGAAGAAAGCTAAAATCAATAAAACGTATGCTTTTTTCTATTTAAGAAGTAGCCAATTCCGGGCAGTGACGTATCTTATCTTCAATAAACTTAGGACTTAATTTCAAAAAGAATAATTTTGTCTAAATGAAACGAATAGTTCTTTTTGCTTCAGGCTCGGGTTCAAATGTTGAAAACATTATTCAATATTTTTCTGAAAATACACAAGTTGAAATAGTCGCTGTCCTAACAAACAGAAAAGACGCCAAAGTTTTAGACAGGTGCGCGCGACTTAATATTAGTGCTTTATATTTTAACAGGCACGCCTTTGTGGAATCTAACTTAATTTCAGATTTTTTAAATAATCTCAATCTCGATTTAATTGTCCTCGCTGGTTTCCTATGGCGAATTCCAAAAAGATTAATTGATTATTTTCCAGATAGAATTATAAATATTCATCCTGCGTTACTACCAAAATACGGAGGAAAAGGAATGTATGGAATGAAGGTTCACGAGGCTGTAAAAGAGAATTCAGAACCCGAAACAGGAATTACTATACATTATGTTAATGAGCATTATGATGAAGGGGCCATTATCATGCAGGTAAAAACATTTGTAGACGAGGGGGATACCCCTGAAATTATAGCCCAAAAAGTCCATGAACTGGAATACGAGCATTAT
>CALANC010000360.1 GCA_937925895.1 uncultured Desulfobacterales bacterium | reverse complement strand
CCGGGACAATGTTGTGGTGTGGACATAATTTCCTCCTTCCAATAATACTATAAATACTTTGAATTTCTAAGTTAACTTTTCAGCAATCTCACGGCCGTAATCCTGTGCCATCTGAATTCCGCCACCGAGTGAACTCGCTTTAAGCCTCAAAGGACCGCTCACCATGTCCATGTTAAAGATTTTACTCATGGTGCTAAAGATGCGTTCCGGGGCTTCCCCACTCCACCCGAAGGCACCAAAGGCGCCTCCGATCTTTGTATCAAGCCCTGCCTTTTCAGCGAGAAAAAGCAGGGTTTTCATTCCCTGCATCATATCACCGTGATAGGTCGGTGATCCGAAGACAAAAGCATCATAGCTTTGTAGATTAGACTCTTTTTTAATAACATCGGTTTTTAAAAGGGTTACTTCATGACCTGAGAATCTTATACCTTCAGCAATAAGCTCGCCGATTTTTCTGGTTTCTCCGGTTCTTGTGGCATACACAATTAATACTTTGGCCATGTTAATCACTCCTTTACCCAAATGTGACGTTCCTATCCGGTTACAATTAAAAATGTCTTCCAAGTATTCTGTCGCGGGTAGCTCTCAAAATGAAGGCGCGAAACTTGAACCGGCAACAGCGAGCGCATTCCCCGCAGCTTGCTGCGGGGCTAGCGAGCGAATAAAAAAAAGCAGAATTCCTTACCGGGAAGATTCCCTGCAGCTTGCTGCGGGTACTCTTCAATTTCTTATTTTATTCGTTCATCAACACCGGTAGGTTCACAATCAGGTGTATAACAAGTTGTGTCCAAAAATTCACATTTTTCCTTACAAGATGGACATTGATCGGGATGTACATCGGCTTCCAGTGTATACCCGCAATTCCCACATTTCCAACTAGCCATCTGACCACCTCCCTCCTAATTCTTTAGGTTATATTTTTCTAAAATCGTAAAGACGTTAATTCATCCACCCGACTCAAAAGTGACAATATTTTAAAAAGGAAAATTATGCCACTTCTTCATCCGCTGTGGGCGCACCTCGTTTTGAAAGTTCACGATCCATCATGAACAGTGCGCTCTTGTCGTTTCCTATGAGTTTGAGCTGTTCCAATACATTTCCTGCACTTTCTTCTTCTTCAACCTGTTCGGTTACAAACCATTGCAGAAAAATATTCGTGGCGTGGTCGCGTTCTGCCAAAGCTGTTTCAACGAGCTCATTGATTAGACGCGTGACCAGTTGTTCATGTTTTAATGTGTTTTCAAATACGGAGAGGGGACTATCCCATTCAGTTGGGGGTGCTTCAATCTCAGCCAAGACGACTTTCCCACCGCGTTGGGTTATGAATTCGTAAAACTTCATGGCATGCATCAGCTCTTCCTGAGCCTGGGCATACATCCAATTTGCAAATCCGTTAAGATTAACGGTATTAAAGTAGGCATTCATAGACAGATACAGATAAGCTGAATACGTCTCTGCGTTTAGCTGGTCATTTAGTGCCTTTTGTACTTTTTCAGACAGCATCTGGTTTATCCTTTCCACAACCCGTGCAAATTGCAATATTCACGCGCTGTGATTTGATTTGCTTCCACATTAAAAGTTGCTTCAGGTGCTTCCCCCGGGTTGAGAAACTGCTGATAAGCTTTACCGTCTGCAATAATTTCTACCCATTCAATATAATGTTTTTCTTCCATGGGATGAGGCACTTCTCCTACCTTTACCGTTACGCCGCCTTCAATTTTTTCGACGACCGGAACATGTTTTTCTTTTGCTGCGTCAACAGTGTTTTCGACCAGATGAACCATAGGTTGGCCACAGCAAACGAGTTCTCCTGCTCCGCCATGAAGCACTTCAACGATGTTTCCGCAAATTTCACATTTGTAAACTTCCAGTCTTTCAGCCATTTTTATTTCCTCCTTTAAAGAATATATTACGCAGATTTTAACATATATACTCAGATTACCTTATATAAAACATTCTGATAATCCGTGCTTATCTGTGTCCCAAAAAATTTACCAGTTTTCCCCAAGCAGCTCGAAATGGGCCTGTGCATGGGCGCATGCCGGGCATACTTCAATTGCTTCATTACCTTCATGGGTATAACCACAGTTGCGGCAGCGCCATGTAGTTTTATTATCCTTCTTGAAAACCCGGCCTGCTTCGATGTTGGCTGCAAGATCAAGATATCGCTTCCCATGCTGTTTTTCCGCAACCGCAATCGCCTCAAATACCGCTGCAATATCATCAAATCCTTCTTCACGTGCTGTTTTTGCAAAACCCGGGTACATCTCGGTATACTCGTAATGTTCACCAGCGGCCGCTTCTTTCAGGTTTTCAAGGGTTGTACCTATTACACCTGCCGGAAATGCCGCCGCGATCTCGACTTCGCCTCCTTCCAGAAATTTGAAAAGCCGTTTTGCGTGCTCCTTTTCCTGGTCGGCTGTCTCGATAAAAATATCTGCCATCTGCACATAACCTTCCTTTTTGGCCTGACTGGCAAAATAGGTATAGCGATTTCTTGCCTGAGATTCTCCTGAAAATGCAGTTAAAAGATTTTTTTCAGTTTGAGTTCCCTTTAAACTCCCCATGTTTTTCCTCCTTTTTATTAAATTCAAAAATAAAAGTAGCGGTCAAGTCTGCAAATAAATGGTTACATGATGAAGCACAAAGTAAGGTTCGCCTCAAACTGGAACGCATTGGCATTACTGACGCAGAGCCTTTAGTTAATATGATACTAAAAGAACATGAACCAATCGCCAAGTTCCTTGGTACA
>CALANC010000359.1 GCA_937925895.1 uncultured Desulfobacterales bacterium | reverse complement strand
ATGATTTGTTTTCTCAGCATCAGGGAGAGGCCAACAGCGAGTCGGTCATTCAGACTTCCTGGAGGCATGTGATCGGACAGGAAGGCGCCTGTAATTATTAAAAACAAGGAGGACATAATGTCATTCTCTAAAAAATATTTCTCACCCATGCTCATTATATTGGTTTCGATGGCGTTCACCGGCCTCATGCCCGTGAATGCTTTCGGCACCAATACGTGCACCAGTGGTGTTGCCGATCCACCGTTTCTTGCCGCAGGGGTGGATCCCAACTTGTTGCTCATGATCGACAACTCCGGCAGCATGCTGGACCTGGCCTATGTTGAAACCAACAGCGAGTGTTTTGACGACACCTATGACCCGACGACCACCTATGCCGGCTATTTTCAGCCGACCATACTCTATGTGTACAATCTGACCTCGGAAAAATTTGAAGTCTGGAATTCGAGTACGGACGATCAGTGGTACAATGCCACCGGCAACCTGTACTATCGCTTCCCTTTAGCCGCGGCTGTCTGGATTAAGATCGACTCGACACCCAGCGTGACCGGATTTGTCGCCTACGGAAATTTTTTGAACTGGGCGGCTGCTTCAAAAATCGACGTGCAAAAAGAGATTCTCACCGGCGGCAAGCATGACGCCACCAACAACCTTCTGGTCATGGAGTCGAGAGGTTGCTCCAATCGGCGCTATCTCAAGAAAATCCAGTTTGATAGATACCAAGACACCGGCGGCAATGTTGTCATTGAAGACAACTACCTCACCCTTGCCGTTCGTTCGCCAATATCACCGACCTTTGACGCCTGGGAGAACAATACCGCTTATTCTGTGGGTAATATTGTTAATGATGTGGGTGAACTGTATATCGCAACCACCGCCGGCACGTCCAACGGCACCGGTGCCAGCGACGATACCGGTGTCACCTGGGCGGCTTACACGGGTACCATCTGGACCAACGGGGCTTCTTACGCTGCAGGCAGTGTGGTAAGCGATCCCAGCAAAAACAATACGCTTGATGAAGGCACGTTATATTACACCGCTGCCGGCGGCACCGCCAGCGGAACCGGTGTTGACGACGACACGGGAATAACGGACTGGGTGCCCTACAACCTGACCCACATTGAACTCTTTACGGTGACATCGACCGGGTTTGATCACAGTGCCTGCCAGGATGCCGTGGACGAACTGAAAAAAACAAGTCCCAACCAGGGCCAGCTCAAGGCGTATATCGATGACTGCATGGGCTATGCGGAAGGAGGCGGCAGCTCGGATGAAGCCAACTCCAATGCCGCATTCAACCGTGCCATCTACAACTGCTGGTACAAGGCCAAACAGGGAGACTGGCCGCCCGGCGAGGGCGTGGTGACCTCCACCAGAAACGCCTGTGAAAACGTGTATTCCTACGATGACGGTACAGGGACATATTCAGGACCAGCACCGTGGAACGTCACCACCGATGATCCTGCGTATGTTTGCTATGGATTGTATCTCCCCGACGATGATGACGATTATCCCGAAGGGTATGTGGGACGTTGCTGGAACCCGGGAACCGCGGCAGTACTTACTTGCACCGGGGGTTACTTTACCGGCGGACCAAAAGCCGGCGAGTGTAAACAGTGGGAATACGTGGGTGGTACAGACCCGGATTGGGATACTGCCGGGTATGCCGGTGTGGATGAATGTATTGAAACGGCTATGAATGAATACTGCGGTGGTGTAGAGATACCCGAAGTCATCGATCCCAGTGACCTGGCGGACGAGACCGGTCAGTTCTGGAACTTCCCGGCCGTGCTGGTCGATTCCGGTGTGGTCGCCCAGATGGGCCAACCCCTGGCGACGTTGAAGGGGCAAATCGATCAGTCTTCAGCCCCCACCGGACTGATCCAGGAATTTACCGATGACATCCGCATGGGCGCCATGGTCTTTAACGATGACGGCGCCAAGAGCGAGTGCGACGATTCAGATACACACATCCTCTATCAATGCTCCAGCGCGTCCAACAAAGACGGGGGAAAAATCATCTCCGGTATCGACAAGTCCAGCGCGCATACAACCGCTCTGGTAAACGCCATCAACGATATCAAAGCCACCTCGTGGACCCCGCTGGCAGAGGCCTTGTATAATGCCATCGGGTATTATACCCAGAACAGCTCTCTCAGACTGGACAGCAGTGACTTTAGTATCAGCTCTGCCGACGATCCCATCGAATACTATTGTCAGGACAACAACATCCTGGTTATCACCGAAGGCGCCTCCACGGCGGACCAGCATACCGATGTCGGCACCTTCGTCGGCACAGCGAATCAGAATGACGCCGACACGGATGACGGTGCGGACTGCGGCGATCTTTCCGGCAGCCCCTACCTGGACGACCTGACCTATTATGCCAATAACAGCACGAGTCTCCACGCCACACAGCTGAACGGGTATGACAAACAGAACATCACCACCCACATTGTTGTTGCCGGGACCCTGCGGGTAACCGGAACAGATGAATGCAGCCCGGATGTTCTTTTGGCCGAGGCTGCCACCAACGGGGGAACCACGCTTTACGACGCTTCGGATCCTTCGACGTTAGAAGCCACCCTCAGGGAAGCCTTTGAGGCCATCAGGGCCGGGGCGGCGGCCGGTTCGGCTGCTTCGGTAATATCTGCTTCCCGCGGCGGCGAAGGGGCCGCATACCAGGCGATTTTCTGGCCGAATATCGAGCTGTCCGGCGGCGGCACGGTCAAATATATCGGCGAGGTCCATTCCCTGTTTGTTGACGAATACGGCTACTTGTACGAAGACACGGACGGCGACCGGACCCTGGACAGCAGCGATTTGAAAGTAATATTTTATTTTAACGAGTCAGTCGGCGCCAGCAAAGCCTGTTACGGCACCGTATCGAGCGGCACCTGTACCGGAACGTCAAAAGACCTGGAAGAAGTGAAATTTTTGTGGTCCGCAGCGGAGTGGCTGGCCAATGTCGGTCCCACCACTGCCACGGATGCCAGCACGGACATCCTTGCCAATCGAACGTCCCTTGGTACCACCACGGATTATATCTCCAACGTCAAAGAGCGGTTTATTTTCACCTGGGATGATCTGGACAATGACGGCATCGTGGACAGTGCCGAATTGCTGAATTTTGTCGATTCCGCCACAACCGGCGGTACCGACTGGTCTGCACTGACCGTCGATGCTTCCCGGGGTTCGGTGCTCCTGGATTTTGGCGTCCAGACCCTTGCCGAAGCAGATAATATCGTCAAGTGGGTAAGGGGGTTGGACCAGTCAACCCAACGGGGACGGAAGATGCCGTACGACTTTGATCAGGACGGCACAGACTCCGACGTCTACTGGCGTCTTGGCGATGTGATTCACTCGACGCCGATTTCCGTAGCCAGTCCGGCTGAAGGCTTTCATTTCCTCTACCGTGACAGCTCCTACTCCCGATTTGTAGCCGCATATAAAAAACGGCGGCACATGATCTATTTCGGCGGCAACGACGGCATGATCCATGCCGTTAACGGCGGGTTCTATGATGAGTTCAATAAGCGATTCTGCCGCAATGACAGCTGTTCAGATGAAGGCACCAATCCAACAAGCTCCCCTGAGCTGGGTGCAGAACTGTGGGCCTATGTCCCCTATAACCTCATTCCCCACTTGAATTGCCTTACGGATTCCAGTTACGAGCACAAGTACTATGTCGATCAGCATCCCAGGGTCTTTGATGTAAGAATTTTTGATCCCACGGACGGCATTCACACCGACGGTTGGGGCACCATCCTGGTTCAGGGCATGCGGTTCGGGGGCGCCAAGGTGCGTCCGGGCGAGCTGGACCTGAACGGCGATTCCACGGCTGATTTTGCCGCCGACAAACGCGAATTTACCTCCTCTTACGTCATTCTTGACATTACAAATCCTGAAGCCCCGCCGGTGTTGCTGGCGGAATTTACCCGGAAAACCGATGCCAGCCATGTGGATCTCTCCTACACGACCCCCATGCCGACAATCGTTGTTATGGCCGATGAGTTGACGGACGGGGTACAGGACAACGACGACCCGGAAGAGATCGATACCGACGAGATTAACTGGTACCTGATTTTGGGTAGCGGTCCGACAGACATGGACGGCAAGAGCACCCAAGACGCCAAGGTCGCCGTCTTCCCTCTTGACTGGCTGGTCGACTGGCAAACCGGAGGCGTCAAAAGAGCCTTCCGAATTACCGACGCCTTGCCCACCGTGGCAAGTTTCGAAGGCGGCACGTTCACGCTTACCGCCAACAGCTTTGTTTCGGATATGATATCCGTGGACTTCCAATTGGAAGAATTCTACAAGACGGACGCGGTCTATTTCGGCACGGTGTCGGGCACCTGGGGCTCCTGGGGCGGCGGCATGTATCGACTGGTAACACGGAAAGTCACCGCCGGAACCCAGGTGGTTACCAAACCGAGCGAGTGGTCGACCCTGCTCAGCACCTCCGGGCTTTCAAATCCCCTCTACCTGTTAAACACCGGCCAACCCGTAACCGGAGCCGCCTCCATCGGAACCGACTTCGAAAATTACTGGATATATTTCGGTACCGGCCGGTTTTTTGATTCAGACGACAAGACAGACTCGGGCAGCAACGCCCAACAGACGTATTACGGCATAAAGGAACCGCGGGATTGTGACGAATTCACCTGGGAAACGGTGGAAAAGACCGGCAGCTGGAATACAACGCCCGGAGCCCAGGGTTTACTTCAGGTAGATAAAATATTGATAAAACGGGCCACTAACGGCATTGATGCGACCCTCTCCTGCCTGCTCTCGGACACGGATTGCGAAGCACTCATCACGGCCGGCATCACCACGTTTAATCAACTTGATACCTATATTACCGGCACGGGTTGTTATGACCCGACCCATACCGCAGCAGAGAGAGCGCTTTACGAAACAGGTAAAGACGGCTGGTACAAGGACTTTTCTCTAACCAGAGAACGGAACCTGGGTCAAGCCACCCTTTTAGGAGGGCTTTTGACATTCACCACCTATCAGCCTTATAATGATGTCTGCCTGCCTGAAGGACTGGGTTTTCTCTATGGCGTGTATTTCCGGACGGGAACCGCATGGTATGAGTCAGCTTTTGGCGATACCACCGAAGAAAATGCCGAAGACGTTTTGGATCTCGGGCGGGGTCTGGCCATAACACCAAACCTTCATGTGGGTGAGCAGGAAGGCAGCAAAGCCTTTGTCCAGACAAGCACCGGTACAATCGTCGAGATTCCCCAGCCGAATTTACCCATAAATAAATATAAAACCGGCAGGACTAGCTGGGGAGAATTAAAATAAAAAGGGAGGTAAAGGCTTGAAACCAAAGCGTTCTATTCAGATGTTTATCTTGTTAATCGTTATCCTGTTTTCGGCACCTGGTTTTGCCACGGTTGAATGGGATATAAGAAATACTTTGAAACTCGAAACACCACCCATTGACGTGGCCATATCGCGTAACGGACAATTTATTTACGTTCTGGCTGAGCAGGGGAATCTGCTTATCTATTCAAGCGACGGCAGCTTGAAAGAAAAAATTAAGCTCGAAAAACATGTCGATCAAATCAAGGCGGGTCCGACGGAAGATATGCTTTTATTGAGCAGCAAAAAAGACCGTACGGTTCAGTTTCTTACGCTTGAATTTGTCAAAAATATCAATATCTCGGGATCTCCTTTCAAAGGATCTCCGGATGCGCCGGTTGCTGTTGTTGTCTTTAGTGAATTCCAGTGAGTGTACTGCAAAAAGCTATTACCGCTGCTCGAGCAGGTGCTCGATACATATCCGGAATCGGTCAGAATTGTTTTCAAGAACTTTCCACTCAAAATACACAAATTCGCCACCAAGGCCGCAATAGCCGCCATGGCCGCCGATACCCAGGGGAGATTCTGGGAATTTCACGACCTGCTTTTCGATAATTTCGGCAAACTCGATGATCAAAAAATCAAAGAAATCGCCACGGAGCTGGGATTAAATCGAGAAAAGTTTGAAACAGAAAAGAAAGATCTTAAAATTCTGGCAAAAGTCAGACAGGATTTCCAGGATGGAAGAAAAGCAGGCGTAAGGGGTACGCCGACAATTTTTGTCAACGGGAAAAAGCTAAAAAATCGGACGCTGGAAGGGTTCAAGGTATTAATTGATAAAGAGCTTAAAAAGAAATAGGGAATCTTTTTAACGTCAATAGCCTTCTGAGGAGGTTGAGGATTTATATGAGACTACGGCCGGTGCTAATTTTTATTATACTTATTTTGCTGCCAATATGTGTTTCAGCAGATTTTTACCAGTATAGGGACGAAAACGGCGTCCAACGCTTTACGGACAACCTGGCCGACGTCCCCATAAACCAGCGAGAAAACGTACAGCCATATACAGAAGCGCAGACGTTGGAAGCTGATGACGTTCAAAAAGACGATCTCCCTTCTCCGCCGGGGACATCACTGGCTGAAGAACTGCAAAAGACCAAAACCGAACTCGATAAAGAATATGCGGAACTTACGAAAGAACGAGACGCCCTTGAATCTAAAATGGCTTTTTTTTCAACTGCAAAAAATTTCAAAGAAGAAGAATATCAGGCCTTCAAAGAAAGGGTAGCCCGTTTCAATGAACGCAGAGCAGATTATGAAAAACGTGTAAACCAACTTAAATCAAACGTCGATACTTTTCATGCAAAACAGGCTGAAGAGCTTATGATTATTGAAAATACAGAGATTGTTAAAGTCCAAACCCCCAAAGAACCTGTCGCCAACACTCTGATCAAAACCAAGAATGATCTCGATAGAGAGTACTTGGAGCTGATCAAAGAGCGAGAAGCGATCGTCGCAGGAACTGATGTCTTTTCAACCACTGAAAAATACGAAGCCCACAAAAAAAGGGTGGCCGACTTCAACCAACGCAGTGCCGACTATATGAAACGGGCAAAGGTGTTTCAGGAAAAGGCCGAAGCCTACAATAAGGCGCAAAGGAAATAACAGAAGACAGCGGCACAAAGTTCACTTTTCAGTTGACAGGTGGCGTATAAATACTATAAATTAAATAAAATTATATCTACTTAATAGGTGACATATGATCAGCAAGAATCTTTTCATTGTGCTTGTGGTTGTGGTCGTTCTGGGTGCTGGATCCATGGGATACCATTATTTTAAAAATGAAAAAGATGTTAAGGTACATCAAGAAAATACCTTTCGTCAATTGACAGAAGCCGCTAAAAAAAGCCCCAGAGCCGGATTGGACAGTATGGCGAGAGCGATAAAACAATATCAATTGGAAAACAAATCCTATCCGTCCAATATCAACGCCTTATATCCCAAATATATCGGCGACAAATCGTTTATCGATGAGATTGACTGGGATTATAAGCAACAGGGTGACAACTTCATCCTGAGTAAACGCACCACTTTCGGGAACCAAATGCGTGTGGCCTCTATTAATAAAAGCTTAACAATCAGACTTGGAACTGATACCATGTTTGCCATGGTTGATCAAAAACCCGCTGCGGCACCAACAGCCGGAGCTGCAGTTAAACCTTCAAAACCGGCAACTGTTAAAGAGACCCCTGTCATTGCAGCAGCAAAAATACCGAAACCGCAACTCCCTTTAGGACTATTACCGGAAGGAGACAAGCCTTTAGTAGCTAAAAAGCCCGAAGAGATGGTTCCCCCTCCCGAAGAAAAGGAAGCTGCCGGTGAAAAGATAATCACTTATACAAGCCAAACCGAAATCGAAATTATTGCCTCAGGACTCAGCAGTGAGTTTCTGGTGTGGAAAAACAGAGACGGCTCCGTAGGTTTCGGAAATATTCAGTATCCCGAGACAGGTCACATTGACTATATCAATGTCAACGGAACGTGGTACAAAATCTCAAAATAAATTGCTGTAAGGAAACACGCCATGGGTAAAAAGCAAAAAATGAACCTTCAGCCACTCAAAGGTAAAGGCGGGTTTACACTCGTTGAACTCATCGTTGTGATTGCAATCATCAGCATCCTGACCGCCATGGGATTCAATTATTATGGGATATTTAAACAACGCGCGGGCGATTCCCAAGCTTATGCTGAAGGACGAAATCTGATGACCGCCGTTAATGATGCATTCTTGGGTCAAGAAGACATCGATTTTTCCGTATTTGTTGACGGCAGTTCAGGTCCGGTAGGGGATGCAACAATGGGTGGCAACCCCAGAACAGCCGTTTTCAATTTGTCATCGGAAGTAAAGGGTAGGATTTCAGGGGAAAGCTACACAACCCCCGGTAATGGCTACTATTTTGATGCCTGGATCTATAGTGTCAACGGTTCGAATTGGCCCTCTGTCAGCGGCAAGAAAGAATATCATTACATGATTTACGAGAACGGTGCTATATACGTCATTCCCTCCTACTAAAGACCTTTAAAAAATGCTCCTTGGCTCAACAACCATTTAAAACCACTTTAGTGAGGTGGACTCTGAAAAGTAGCTTGCGGGGAAATACTTTGCTCAGATCGGGTGATGAGTACGGTTGACGCCTCCTGTTCGGTATAAAGAACTAGAAATGTGCCGTAATCAACCGGTGTAAGAACAACATCCTCTTTGTTTTCCGGATTAATTCGCTGACTTTCCTGATAATAAATACTGTACAACTGCCCGCGCTTTACACCGTTCACCCTCCCCTTGTCTATAAACGCTATGGCGTTATCTCCGCTGATGTTCCCATGGGATTCGAATATAATTATTTTTCCTTTTAACCCTTTCCGGCTTTGGGTCAGGAAAATTTTGGGGGACCGTTTTTTGTACGGCATTAACAGGTCATTGACGCCAATGGTACGGTAAGATTGGACGACTCTGGCCAGGGCAAAACTTGGCTCAATTTTCGTAATTTCGACAACACCGGTCAGAAAGTGCTGCGTTCCGACAAGGTTTTTTGTTTTTTCGTCAGTGATGGGCTCAAAGGTTCTATAGACGGTATATTTGTTTCCAAGGATGAGGTCCTTATCATTTTTTTGTTTGATATAAACCAAATCCCCAATACCTATTAGTTCCTTATTATCTTTTACCTTAAAAATGGTCCCTCTGGGAACCACAGGTTCTTTTCTGAGGAATCCAACCCGGTTAATCGGGGAGTAATAGTAATATGGCGGTTCTTTCAACGGTTCTTGCTCTGAAACAACAGCCAGTTCTTTAGGTTTTTCCGGTTTGATGGCAAAGCTTTCGGCTCCTTTACGATGAAATAGACGAATTCGCTCGCCCGGATAAATCCAATGTGGATTGGCAATCTGCTTGTTTTCTTGCCATAAATCAGGCCACAGCCAATACGAATCAGAGAATCGCTGCGAAAGATCCCAGAGTGTGTCCCCCTTTTGAACCGTGTAGTAAAAACCCGACTCTTGCTCTACAACCCCGGTCTCTTCTTGTGCAAAGAGATGAAATGGAAAAAAGATCATGACGGTTAAAATAAACGCACACGCTACCACCTGGATTTTTTTCATACAGATCATCATATACTCCGATTTATTAGTAATTATTGTAAATTTATCCACTTATCCTGCTAATTTAGTAACCTGCAACGGCGTGGTTTGTCAAGCTTTTCAATTTAACCATTTAAGTTTCGCACCCTAGCTTTGATCGCAATCGTCAGATCAGTGAGGCTGGATAATATTTTTTAAAAGGCAAAATTTAAAATACCATTTTCGCCCTAGTCACGGCGCCAGAATTTCGATATCGCTTTAATACTAATGAATGAATGATAGGTCTTCAACAGACACCTCCATTGCGCCTAGCCAGAATAAATTGAAATATTTTCTTTTTTTCAATGAAGTCGGAAATATTTTGCCCTTAAAAAAACAATATCCAGCCTCACCGGAGACCCCGGTTTTGTAAGGTCATGGCTTTTTCTGAAAGGCGATATGCTTATCAATTTCTCCGCCTTTCACAGTGACCCAAATATTTGGGATTGATGGTACGCACTTTTTCAACTCCTCAGCTGTTTGTTCAATCCCAAATATTGGGTCACCCGGCACGGCGTGGTTCATATCGCCTTGAAGAAAATGGTATGACCTTAAATATAACCCAGGGATCACTAATCTTGCCGGCATCAATGAGATGTCGAATTTGCAGCCTAAATATAAAAAGGCCCTCATGCGATACAACATGAGGGCCTTTTATATTGAAATTTCGTGAGCTTTAAATGGAAGGCGTTTTTACATCATTCCGCCCATTCCGCCCATTCCGCCGCCCATTCCGCCGCCCATTCCTGGAGCGCCGCCGGGCATCATATCCGGCTTTTCTTCAGGCTTCTCAGCGACCATGGCTTCGGTCGTCAGCATCAATGAGGCCACGCTACCGGCGTTCTGCAGCGCATAACGAACCACTTTGGTCGGATCGATAACACCTGCTTTCATAAGATCTTCATAAGTGTTGGTCTCCGCATTAAAGCCAAAAGCATCCTTTCCCTTCTTTACTTTGTCGATCACAACGGAGCCTTCAAAGCCGGCGTTGTTTGCGATCTGGCGCAGGGGCTCTTCAATGGCCCTTATTACGACTTTCACACCCAGCTTCTGATCGGCTTTGATTTTAATTTTTTCAAGAACATCCAGGCAACGCACCAGCGCAACCCCACCCCCCGGTACAATACCTTCCTCAACTGCAGCCCTGGTGGCGTTCAATGCATCTTCGACACGGGCCTTCTTTTCCTTCATCTCTGTCTCGGTAGCAGCACCAACATTGATGACAGCAACACCACCAATCAGCTTGGCAAGGCGTTCCTGAAGTTTTTCCCTGTCGTAATCAGATGTTGTCTCGTCGATCTGAGCCCGAATTTGTTTTACGCGACCCTCAAGAGCAGATCGTGAACCGGCTCCGTCAACAATAGTCGTGTTGTCTTTGTCGATT
>CALANC010000358.1 GCA_937925895.1 uncultured Desulfobacterales bacterium | reverse complement strand
GTATTCCCCTGGGTGCTGCGGCTGAATTTCAGGATATAATGCGGAAGAAATATAATTGGGACGTTATAGCCGACAGCTATGCTGAGCTTTTCAGGCGACTTTCTTATAAAGGTTGAAGTAAATTTTTCGGTAGAGCCATTTCCCAGCAAAAGACAGGAGGTAGGCCAGCAAGGCCGACAAGTAATTGGGCTTCGTCTGGATAGCCTTTAATAGAAAAACACGGCCGCTGCTGCATGACTCATAGACACATTTGAAATTGCCCAGATCGCGAAATTGCCGGGCAAGGATAGAAGGGTATTTGCTTAAACTGGCATAATGTTTTTCCAGTATTATTTCACGGGCCTTTACCCGGGTAATGCCATTTGCAGTTATGCTGACAGGCGTAGAATAGACTAACACAAGTGGTTCATCGACAAAACCGAATGCATATTCCTCAGCCATTCGGATCACCAACTCCCAGTCATGATAGCGAGGAAGATTTTCATCAAATATTCCAACCCTGTCAAATACTTCCCTTTTTACCAAGAGTGTTTGTGTACTTACAAAATTTTCATTTAACAGCTGTTCATAGACATTTTCTTTCCTTTTTATAACAGCCCTAGCAGGGATATATTTTCTGTCATTGCCTCTGACATATAAAAATCCGCAATATACAACCCCAATATCTGCGTCCGCAGAATTGAAAACCTGTATCTGTTTCTCAAGTTTGTCAGGCATCCATTCATCATCACTATCCTGGAAGGCAATGTACTGTCCTTTTGCTGCCTTGATCCCTGTATTACGGGCCTCTGCGCCCCCCATATTTCTTTCATGGCGAATATAGGATAAGCGTTTATCTGATAATCTCTTTACGACAGCTTTGGAATAATCAGTTGATGCATCATCAACAACGATGACCTCAATATTTCTATAACTCTGTTTCAATACGCTGCGGATTGCCCGGCCTAAAAGTGCTGCTCTGTTATAGGTAGGTATAATTACACTTATCAATGAATTGTTTGCCATATGCAATTCTTGAAAATAGTCCCATAAAGGGGTTATCCGTTTGAATATCTTTAAAAAATTGTGAAATTAGCAATGAAAGATACGATCAGATACAAAAAAATTAGAAACAATAAATCTTCACTTATATTTTTCAAAAATAGCTACTAGTTTTTCTTCCATGACATCCCAACTGTAATCCGCGATACATTTTTCCCTGGCTCGTCTTCCCATTTTTTCAGCTTCCAGAGTATTGGAACATACCCAGTCAATTTTATCAGCAAGACCAGATATGTCTTCAGGTTCCACAATAATCCCACAGCCATTTAAAATCATCTGCAAATCGGAAACATCAGCAGCAATTATCGGTTTGGCCATAGCCATGGCATCAAATAACTTTGCCGGTATTTGTCCATAACTCTGTATTGTTTTCTTCTGGGGCAGTACTACTATATCCGCAGCATGTAAATATTGGGGAATGTTATTGAAAGGAATTTTCTCTTTGAGAATAACCTTGCCATTACCAATTTCTTCAAGCATGTTTTCATATTTGGGCTCTGTTCCTGCACCGATAATCATTAAGCGAATATCATCCCTGTTAAGCAAATTTAGCGCTTGAATAATATGCTCCAGACCTTTATGGGGACGGACTGTGCCAAGGAACATGATAATTTTGTAGCCATCGAATTGTAATTCTTTTCTCAATTTATTTCTGTCATATTTGGCAGGGTCAAAATGTTCAGTATCCTTTCCGTGCGGGATGATGACGCCCCGGCCAAATTTTTCTCGTAACTGTGTCGAAACCGTGGTTATTTCATCGGCAAAGCCAATAAAATTTTCAATCCAGGTGGTATGAATAGGGCCATATGGTTGTAAAATTCTCATCCACCGCCGCGCTCCCTTTAATTTCTCAAACCAGGCGGTTTCCAAGTCATCGATATCAAGAACAACAGGTTTGTCACTGAAAAACTTTTTCAGAAGAGCAACTCCATAGCTTGGCAGAGTCGCTTTTGAGGCATAAATGACGTCTCCATTGATACTTCTATACATGTCCGTCATAGATTTTAGAAAAAACGGGAAATTCCTCCCTTGTATAACTTTATAATAAAACTCACCGGTATCACATGGCTTCCAGATTTTATTGCCGGAATATGGAAAAACAAAGCCGTGAATATCTACGTCATAATGACGGCTCAGGACTTTGCCTAGCAGATAAGCCCTGCCCAGACAATTGTTGCCAAGATCAAATGAAATGATCGATATTTTCATATAATTTTTTTTTATTTTTGCGAACAACACCAAAAAAACTTACAGCTAAAAAGGAGGGAATGATTGTATATTGAGAAAAAAGCCCTTTGATGCCATCTTCATACTATTGATTGGACAGCAAAATGTTAACTATCCTTTCAGCAGCCTTACCATCACCGTATGGATTGTGTGCCATACTCATATCTTGATAGTATTCAATATCATTAAGTAATTTATTGGTTTCTAACAAAATTTTCTTGGTATCAGTTCCAACGAGCTTGACTGTCCCTGCCTCGAGCGCCTCTGGCCTTTCCGTAGTATTACGCATAACCAAAACAGGTTTACCTAATGAAGGTGCTTCTTCTTGCACTCCCCCAGAGTCGGTAATGATTAAATAAGAGCGTTTCATCAAATAGACAAAAGGAAGGTAGTCAACGGGTTCTATAAGATATATGTTGTTGAGAGGAGCCACTCCGAGCATACGCTTGACTGGCTCTTGAACATTAGGGTTAAGGTGGACAGGGTAGAGGATTTCGATATCGTTGTTTTCATAACTAATTTGCGATAATGCTTTGCAGATGTTTTCAAATCCCTCGCCAATATTTTCTCGCCGATGACCGGTAACCAGGATAAGCTTTTTTTTAGAATCAAGAAATGAAAATTGTTCCTCCAGTTCTGCGGCAATCTTCCGGTTCGAACTTAAAATTTTCACAATATCAAGAAGGGCATCTATTACGGTATTGCCAGTTATAAAAATGGATTTTTCATCAACGCCTTCCCGCAATAAATTTGCTCCAGCAGTTTTTGTAGGTGCAAAGTTAAAATCCGTAATCGCAGTCGTAGTTTTTCGGTTAATCTCTTCAGGAAACGGAGCCCATTTATTAAAGGTACGCAATCCTGCCTCAACATGCCCTACTTTGACGTGAGAATAAAAAGCCGCTAAACTGGTCGCCATAGTTGTAGTTGTGTCACCATGAACGAGAATGATATCGGGTTTTTCAGTAGAGAGAATTGACTTTAACCCTTGTAGTACATTACATGTCACATCAAAAAGATCTTGCCCCGGTTTCATAATATTTAGATCGAAGTCAGGGATGATGTCAAAAAGGGTGAGCACCTGATCAAGCATTTCCCGATGTTGACCTGTAACGCAGACTAAGCTCTCAATGCGAGGTTCTTGCCGAAGAGTTTTGATTACTGGCGCCATTTTTATTGCTTCTGGCCGGGTTCCAAACACAGATATAATTTTCATAGTTGATCCAAACTAAAGAGTTATAAGTTAAACACTGATATTTTTAAGTTAGCACGTAAAAAAATATTGACGATATACGTAAAAGCTTTTAACTCCTTATCAAAATGGATTTTCATTTACAAA
>CALANC010000357.1 GCA_937925895.1 uncultured Desulfobacterales bacterium | reverse complement strand
ACCTACTATAACTGTTCAAATTTCATCAGAAGGGGAAAATCATCTTGCGCTGGGCAACGAATTCCAGCCCACAATCTTGAACAAGCGGTCATTGACCATATGGCGAACAAGCTATTTACCAAGGATAGAATCAAAACGATTTTGAAGGGAATTTATCATGAAATCAAAGAGATAGACAAAAGAAACGAAAGTCAACGAAAGAGTCTTTCCCGAAAGTTGGATGATATAAGTAACAGACTGAACAACCAATACGAGGCCATTGAAACTGGCGTTGTTGATCTGCAGGATGTAGGGGAACGCATCAGACATCTTAAAGATCAACGGGAACAGATTGAAGAACGATTAGCTGAACTAAAACAAGGCCGTATGATCCCCCTGCACCTCTTTAAGGATGATTCAATCAACGAATTTCAGGAAACAGTAAAGGAACTGTTTCTTGGTGAAAGCAATAGGGCAATGACCAAACGTTATCTTCAGCTTTTCATTGAAAAGATGGTGATCAAACTTCCCAAAGTGGATATTATCGGGAGGTCAGATGTGGTTTTGGCAGTCCTTGAAAATAAAAAGGCTGTAAAAACTGATGGAGTTCTTACAGCCGTTGATGCATGGCTCCCCAGCACGGACTCGAACCGCGGACCCAGTGGTTAACAGCCACTTGCTCTGCCAACTGAGCTACTGGGGATCAAAAAGTAAATTGGAATTTTTAATAAAATCTAAAAATGAAGTCAATAAAAATATTACGTCGCCTTTACTCTCAAAAACAGCTCATCAAGCTGGGCCTTGGTCGTCTCAGAAGGCGCATTAGTAAGAAGGCATGCGGCCTTCTGGGTCTTTGGGAATGCAATAACATCGCGAATAGAAGATTGGCCGCACAGGATCATCACCAACCTGTCAAATCCCAGAGCGATCCCACCATGGGGCGGAGCTCCGGTCTCAAGGGCTGAAAGCAGAAATCCAAATTTTTTTTCGTATGTCGCCCGATCCATTCCCAAGGCTTCAAACACCTTCTCTTGCAAGTCTTTTTGATGTATACGGATGCTTCCACCCCCAATCTCAGAGCCGTTCAAAACAAGATCATAAGCACGGGATCTGACCTTAAGTGGATCTTCTTGGAGCAGACCGTAATCTTCTTCAATCGGTGCCGTAAATGGATGATGGAGCGCTTTAAACCTGTTTTCGGTCACATCGTACTCCATTAGAGGAAATTGAGTAACCCATAAAAAACTGAATTTATTTTTATCAATGAGCCCCAGCTTCTCTCCTAACAGATTTCGAAGATGGCCAAGGGATTCGTTGGCAACCTTTGGTTGATCTGCGACAAAAAATATAAGATCCCCGGATTCTATTTCAAGGCGTTGGGTCAGTGACTCTTTTTCCTTATCGGTGAAAAATTTGGCAATGGGAGACTGCCAGGTGTCTTCCCGGGCCTTTATCCAGGCAAGGCCCTTTGCTCTGTAAACCGCGACGAAATCAGCAAAATCGTCAATCTCTTTTCGTGAAAAATCGATGCACCCCTTTGCATTCAACGCCTTGACGACCCCTCCCTTAGTGACGGCATCAGAAAAAAGCTTGAACCCTGAATCCTTAACAATGTCGGAAATTTCTTTTAACTCTAAACCAAAACGGATATCCGGTTTGTCGAGACCAAATCGTCCGACGGCATCCGTGTAGGTCAAACGCAAAAAGGGCAGTTGAATATCAATATCTAAAACATTTTTTAAAAGCTCCGCCATCATGCCTTCGGTAATCTGGATAACATCCTCTTCTCCGACAAAAGACATTTCCAGATCTATCTGGGTAAACTCCGGCTGGCGGTCCGCCCTTAAATCCTCATCTCTATAACATCGGACAATCTGATAATAGCGCTCGAAACCTGATATCATTAAAAGCTGTTTAAAAATCTGGGGAGACTGGGGCAGAGCGTAAAACTGACCGGGATTCACCCGACTCGGCACAAGATAATCCCTTGCTCCTTCGGGGGTGCTGCTCGTCAACACCGGGGTTTCAATATCAAGAAATCCATTCTTGGTCAGATAGTTGCGAACAGCCCACGCAGCTTTGTGTCTTAAGATAATATTATGTTGCAGCTGAGAACGACGCAGATCCAGGTGGCGATATTTTAGGCGGATATTTTCCGAAACATCGACTGTGTCCTCGATTAAAAAAGGAGGGGTTTTGGCAATGTTCAAAATTTTAAGCTCGACCACCATCACTTCTATTTCACCGGTTGACAAATTTGGATTGGTCATTCCGTCGGGTCTTTTTTCCACTCTGCCGCGAACACCGAGAACATATTCACTGCGAATGGCATGGGCCTTTGTATGGACATTTTTATCCACAACCGGATTAAAAACAACCTGGGTGATTCCTGTTCTGTCCCGAAGGTCCACAAAAATGACCCCTCCATGATCCCTTCGTCGCTGGACCCAGCCCATCAGAACCACGTTTTTGCCCACATCGTCTGCCTTGAGATCGGAGCAAGTATGGGTCTTTCTCATATCACCAAGTATGTCCGGCAATGTATCCTCTCCCTTCGTGCAAAATTCAGATTCTAGATTTACAATTTGGCTACTACGTTTTCCACTATACCATTTATGGGAATCGACACTTGCTCTTTCGTCACCATGTTTCGCAAAATTGCCGATCCTTCTTTAATCTCATTGTCGCCCACGATGAGAACATGTTTTGCCTTCATCTTGTCCGCTCGCTTCATTTGGCTTTTTAAACTTCTACCTGAGAAATCCATCTCAGCCTTAACCCCTTTGATCCCTAAAGCGCATTTCCATTCAAACACCAAGGATTGGTTCTGTTTACCCAGAACAGCTAAAAAAATGTCCGGCGTTTTGACATATTCAGGAATATTCAGACGAACAATTTCCGCCAGTCTGTCGAACCCGATGGCAAACCCTGTTGCCGGCATATCAGGCCCGCCCAGTTCTTTAACCAGACCGTCGTATCGACCGCCACCCGCCACCGCATTCTGAGCACCCAATGATCCCGTCTGGATTTCAAAGGTTGTTCGATTATAATAGTCAAGCCCCCTGACCAATCTTTTGTCGACCACAAATGGAATATTGAGTGCTTCGAGATTTGTTTTTACGCTCTCAAAGTCTTGAAGACATTCCGGACATAAATAATCCATAAGAGAGGGAGATTCCGCCATCTCTTCTCTGCAACCCGGGACCTTGCAATCCAACACTCTCAATGGATTTCTATCTTTTCTTCTGGCACAATTTGAACATAGATTTTCAGTGCGAGATGCCAGAAAATCAGTCAGTGCCGCTTTGAACCCGGGGCGGCATTCCGGACATCCGAGTGAATTGATGTGAGCCTTAATATCTGAAACCGAAAGCCTTGAAAAAAGTGTTGTCAACAAAACGATCAGTTCAACGTCTACCAGCGGCGATGCCACACCAAAAATTTCAGCATTAATCTGGTAAAACTGCCGGTACCTTCCTTTTTGAGGCTTTTCACAACGAAACATGGGACCGATGGTAAATAATTTTTGGACAGGCTCTTTTGCAAACAGCTTGTGCTGGATGTAGGCGCGACAAATAGATGCCGTCGCTTCCGGCCTCAAGGTAACAAGATCACCGCTCCTGTCGCGAAAGGTATACATTTCTTTTTCCACGATATCGGTGTCTTCACCTATACTCCTGGCAAACAGTTCGGTATGTTCCATAATCGGAATTCGAATCTCTTTGAAACCGAAATCCTCAAGAAGGGAGACGGTAATCTTTTCTATCTGCTGCCAGATTTCGACTTCTCCGGGAAGTATGTCTTTAAAACCCTTAATTAACTGTATCATTACCGGCCTGTTTTTATGCGACCTTTGAAAAAGGTCCTTTCTATTCTGGTTTTAATCGAGCGTAAACAAAGATTTCTAACTGAAAGATAAGCACTTAGTCAATAATTATATTAGGATCATCTCTAAAAGCGTTGGAGTAATCCACAAAGGATTCAAGGGGTCAAGGATTCAAGGATTCAAGTGAAAGAATTATTAATTCCAATAAGTTAAAAGTTTGAGAAGAGTTATCTGATAAATGTTTGAAGATTAAAATATTTACCAATAAACTTCAGGATAAAAACCGATAAATGCTAAATGTTGTGGGAAAAGAACAATTGCATAAAAAATGTCGGCAAATTCCATTACCGCGGGCACAACTTGCGAATATAGAACACCTTCTGTAGTTCCTGTGTACTAAACAACCCGATTCCCCTTGAACCCTTGAACCCTTGGATCCTCAAACCCTCTTCTCCAACTCAATTGGAGGAGAACCTAATATTATCTATTGGCTTTTGAGCCAGCTTTTGTTATTAAACCGAATACCCTCAATTAGGGTAAGATTTTAACCATAGTAGGAGAATTAATAATGAAAAAGTTGTTAACGCTATTTATCACGGTCACTTTAATTGGTTTTTCAGGAAATTTAATGGCTGCCATCAACATCAAACTCGGCCTTGTAACCAAGCCGGGCTCGGCCCAAAACGTCGCTGCGGAAAAGTTCAAAGAACTCATTGAGCAACGATCGAACGGCAACATAAAGGTTCAAATCTTTCATTCTGCCTCCCTGGGAAACGAAACCGAAATTTTGCAACAAGTACAGATGAACACGATTCAGATGGCCATCGTCACTGGTGGCCCTTTTGACACCTTTGATCCCATGGCAAGGGTTATTAACTATCCTTTTCTCTTTAAAGATTATGAACAAGTCGATAGGATTTTGGATGGCCCGTTGGGAGCAGAACTCTTAAAAAGCCTGGAGGGATCCGGTTTTAAAGCCCTATGTTTTTCCGAAAACGGATTTAGAAATCTGACAAACAACAAGCGGCCGGTGAAAAACCCGGAAGACATTAAGGGGCTCAAAATAAGGGTTATGGCTTCAGCCATCCACAAAGCCATATGGCAAACTCTGGGAGCCAACCCTACCCCCATGCCCTGGCCTATTTATACGGAATTGGAGCAGGGTGTCATCGACGGCCAGGAAAATCCTCTCTGGGTCATGGAAGTCTACAAGTTCCATGAAATTCAAAAATACATGACTCTGACCCGACATGTCTATTCCTATCATATAGACGTAGCTTCACTCCGGTGGTGGCAAACCCTCAACGCCGACACCCAAAAAATGATTCAAAAAGCTATGGTCGAAGCAGCAGTGTACCAACGGAAAGATAATCGCTCAAAAAATGCCGCCAGACTTCAACTGCTTAAAGAAAAAGGCATGCAGGTTGAGGAGAATCCGGATGTCAATGCCTTTCGTGCAAAAGTAGCAGGACTCAAGGACATGGACGTCTACAAGGATCCCAAGGTTCAGGCACTTTTAAACAAGATATTGGAAGCAACCAAGTAATTTTCAACCATAAATGGTTCTTTTTCCGATGAGCTGTGTTCTCCGCAGGCTTCTGTCTGCGGCGTACTTGATGTACGCCTCAACAAAACCCCTTGTGCGGCCTTGCTCATCGAAAAAATTCCTCATTTATGAATTGAAAACTAATTTTGATGAAGAATAGATCTTCGTTTAAAATAATAGGGGAACATTGAACTATTTTGGACGGTTGAGCCGAACCATCAACAAGTGGGTCGAATATTCTCTTTTCGGGCTTGGTTTTACCATGACCCTGATTGTTGCCGTGCAGGTTTTCTGTCGTTATGCACTTAACCACTCCCTTTTCTGGGCAGAGGAACTCTCCCGTTATCTTTTGGTCTGGCTGACCTTTCTTGGTGCCTCAGTGGCTTACCGTCGCAAGGTGCATCCGGGCATTGACGTTATTTACCATCGATTACCGGTCATCATTCAGAAAATTTTTTCAAATACTGTTCATTTCATCTCCATTGCCTTTTTTGGCGTAATGATCTTTTACGGAGTTAAGTTTTCCTACTTTGTTCGTCTCCAGATATCTCCGGCACTATATATCCCCAAATGGGTTATTTTTTGTATCATCCCTTTCAGTGGTCTGATCCTCTTGATTCACAGCCTCACTTTCTTGGTCAATGAAGTCAAAGGGACGGATCGTGACAGCTGAAATTTTAATTTTTTCTTTAATATTTCTCTTCGCCATTAACACGCCTATAGCTATTGCCATCGGCGCTGCCTCCATTTTAGGAATCCTGGTTCAAAAAGACTTTCAACTGATGGTGGTTGTCCAGCGCATGTTTAGCGGCACAGATTCCTTTCACTTAATGGCTGTCCCCCTCTTTATGTTTGTCGGTGTCATAATGGAAGCAGGAGGAATTAGCCGCAGGATAATCGACTTTGCAAATGCTCTCGTGGGTTGGCTCCCCGGAGGATTGGCTGCAGTTGCCATTGTTTCAGCTATGTTTTTTGCCGGTATTTCAGGATCAGCCGCCGCCGATACGGTAGCGGTCGGTGCCATTTTGATACCGGCGATGAAGAAATCGGGATATGATTCTGATTTTGCAGCTGCCGTTCAAGCTTCCGGAGGGTCCATCGGAGTGATCATTCCGCCTTCAATTCCAATGATTATCTTCGGGTTTTTGACCGGAGCCTCCATCGGGCAACTTTTTGCCGGTGGGATTTTACCTGGCGTCTTAATCGGCATCACTCTTGTGGGTGTCTCAACCGTTATTTCCCGAAGAAAAGGATATGTCGCCACCACCAGCTTTTCAATAATCCAGGTGTGGCAAAACTTAAAACGTGCCACCCTTGCTTTGGTAGCGCCGGTAATTATCTTGGGTGGCATCCTTTTCGGAATTTTTACTGCAACCGAATCAGCAGCGGTAGCCGTTGTTTATGCGCTTGTTATAGGCATGTTTGTCTATCGGAAAATAAAACCAAAAGATCTTGTTCGGCTTTTCAGAGACGGTGCCATAACATCGTCTATTGTCATGTTTATCATTTCAACAGCTTCTGTTTTTGGTTGGATTGCCGCCATTGAGAACATCCCGGTCCGCCTTGCAGGAAGTCTGCTCGGTATGACTGCAAGTCCGGTTGTTCTGCTGTTAATCATCAACTTCGTCTTGTTAATCGCCGGCACGTTTGTAGAAACAACAGCCGCCTTAATCCTGCTCGTGCCCATGATAACGGCAATGCTGCCCTCTTTGGGCATTGACCTGGTTCAGCTTGGCGTCATTGTCGTTACCAATCTAGCCATCGGAATGCTTACGCCACCTATGGGGATTTGCTTGATCGTATCTTGTTCAATCTCGGGGGACAGTCTTGGGGCCATCAGTCGGCGTATTTTGCCCTTCTTAGCTATTTTGCTAGTCGATCTTCTGATTATTACCTTTTACCCACCGATTACCATGTGGATGGCAAGGATGGTGGCGGGATAATATTAAACCCCTTATTGAGCGAATTCTTAAGCGTTCAGGAGGCATCCTATTTCGTTGAACGATATTGGCGAAGTCGCTTTGTCATTTCATTGGTTTAGCTGTGGGGGAGACCGCAGCCATCCTGAGCGCAGCGAAGGGTGGAATGCGGAGGGGGTAGGAATGCCCCCGCTGCTAAATCATTGAAATGACCAGCGACGGAGACACCCGAGTGAAACGAATTTGGATGCCCCCTGAATGCTTAAAACAAAATAGTTTATATGGATTTCGCCATTTTGTTTAGGCGCAATTGAGGTTAAATTCTGTGGAGTGTTAATGGATTTTCTTCAAGCTTTTTGTTTGCTGCCTTCAACCTGTCCTCATTGGAAATGACAACGACGGCCTGTTTTTCGTATCCGTCAGCAAAATATCTCTTAGCAACGTTCCTCACCCGGTCGAGAGTTAAGGTAAGAAGATGCTTTTTGAATTGATTGCGCATCTCATCCGATAAAGAAACGATTTGTCTGTAAAACGCCTTCCTGGCGGCAACACCCGGCGGATCAGGTTTATCAATTTCAGAGCATACCTGAAGGACAGCCTCCTTGATATCTTCATCGCTGTAGTCCCCTGATCTTATGTAAGCGCTCGCACCATCATACACATTTAAAGTAGACGTGATGTGAGGATCTCTGTATGAGCCGAAAAGAAATAGGCCGTCTTCCAGGTTATAAATGGCAAATCCGCCATATGCTCCCCCTTTTTCGCGAATTTCGCGATGTAGATACAACGATCTGAGCATTTTGGCTATAACCGACAAAGAAGGAGCATCTTCATGTTCCATCCGTACGGTTTTAAATGCACGCGCGACGAACGAGACCGCAGATGAGGTACTCCATCCTTCATGTGGAATTTCATTCTCAGAAAAATCAACTTTCGGTGACACAAAGCCATGGGGTTGATTAAAGGAGCCCGATAGACTTTGAAGGTTTTTAAGGATGGATTCTGTGGCTGAAAAGGATGTGTTTATTGCCTGATCTTCACCGATGAGTGCCATCTTAATATTGTTTGGGGTAAAAATGGTTTTACCGATCAGGGAGAGATCTTTTGAAACGGTTTGGAGTGTATTGTCTGTCAAATCATCTGTAATCCTTTTTATGGTCTGCAACTGGTGAATTCCGTGCCACTCTTCACTTAGGGCACAAGTCTGTGAAAAGTTCCTTGAAGCAAGCGACATGGCTAATCGGTGCCCGTTTTGAACGATCATTGATTCTAAGCCTGCTCGATATTCTAGCAATAGGCTTTTTAAACGTTCCAGATCGGAAAAATCGAATTTCGACAAAAGCTCGTCAATAATCTCAAACATCCTATCTTGATTTCGGACCAGACACTTTCCATTAAACGAAATAAAAGGCAAACATCCGCTTTCAGCGTCAAAACCGGTACGGGCATGACAGGCTAAGTTGATACCCCCGGTAAAGGCATCAATACGCTGCGCCATTTGGGTGTAATCATGGATTGTCGTGCCCATTTTGGAAAACGTATGACAGAAAACAGAAACCAAGGGGATCAGCCGTTTTGGAAGAAGCCCACCTCCGGCAGCCGCGGAAAAGTAGAAAATACCCGAAGTAGGCTGTCGGTAACAAGTAGCAGGTATGGTACCATATGATGTGGACGGCTTCACACGTTGAACCGTGGGAGGAATCTCTTTTAATTCGAGCGTAGGAAGACAAGAAACATCTTCTGTTTGTTCCTGGAGCTGTTTTAGTTCCTTACTGTCAGAGTCAATCTTTTCAAGTTCTGTCCGGCTGATGAAAGCTCGGATAGCGTCGAGCTCAGCAGCGACCAGATTGTTATTTTTCTGCTCCATGTGTGGATCGGGTTTAAGTGTAAGCAACACCCTATGCCGGTTATTCAAAAAATGTTTTTTTATCCTGTTTTCAAAAAGAGGTCCTTTGGATATCTCCTGCTTTAGCTTATCAAGATCAGAATCAAACCGAAGAACCCTTACAGGATCGCCTCCGTGGAACCAGCTGCCTGCAATAGTCAACAATTTTTTGATACCATAGGGATAAGGCGTGTTGGTTACTTCTTTGCGATGGAATTCGACTTGATGAATAGCGGAATCGATAAGTTTTTGATCGATGCCCTCCTCTACAAGCTGCTTCATAACATCAAATACGATGCCTTCGATTTTGTCTGCCGAAGATTCCGCAACGTCCTTTAGTCCACAAACGAACATGGTGTCTCTGTTGTCGGAATCAAATCCGGATCCATCGCAAAGTGCCGTTCCAAGCTTCGAGTCAATAAGTGCTTTGCGCAGAGGGGAAGCCGGATTTCCAAGTAGTATTTGTCCAAGTAGTGTAAGCACCAAGACTTCAAAAGCATCTTTTACATCGGCTGTAAGCCAGGCGACACAGACCTGACTTTTTTTTGTTGGATCCTCATTTTTGTCTAGCGGATATGAATATGATACCCTTTTAGGTTCGCTCCATCGGGGCTGAGAAGGAACATCGGTTTGTGGATCTAGTCGCTCAAAATGACTCAACACGTTGTCATTGATAAAATTTAAATGGTCCAATAGAGGAAGGTTGCCATAGGTATAGAAGAAGGCGTTGCTTGGATGATAATGTCTTTTATGAAACGCTTTTAGTTGCTCATAGGTCAATTTAGGAATTTCTAAAGGATCTCCTCCTGAATTGAAGCTATATGTTGTGGAGGGGTAAAGTGCATTTAAAATAGATCGAGCCATGACCTGGGACGGTGCCGACATAGCTCCTTTCATTTCGTTATATACCACACCTTGATAAACCAACTTGAAAGATTGGGGGTCTCGGGCATCTTGATCTATCTCTAAACGGTGCCCCTCTTGTTTGAAACTAAGTTCCTCGATGTTAGGAAAAAAAGTGGCGTCCAGATAAACATCCATAAGATTGATGAAATCGGTTGGAGTCTGGGTGGAAAAAGGGTACATGGTCCAATCCGACGAAGTGAAAGCGTTCATGAATGTGCTTAAGCTCCTTTTAAGCATGGAAAAAAAAGGATCTCGTACGGGAAATTTTTTTGAACCGCACAAAGCAGTGTGTTCCAAAATGTGGGCAACACCCGTCGAATCAGAGGGGACGGTCTTAAAGGCTACGCTAAACGTATTCTCTTCATCTTTGTTGCTGATATGTACATGCTGGGCTCCTGTGTGGGAGTGCCCAAGAATATAAATATAAGAGCTGATCTCTTTAAGTTCTGCGATCCTCTTCACATGATAACCAAAAACACTGTCCCCTTCTTTAATTCCGGGATTGTGATGATCTTCAGATGCATTCATAAACAATTCCTTTCCGGAAACTAGATACTAGATTGCTGCAAATATGATTATTTTTTTGAAAAATCACACCGAAGGCGGACGAAACTAGTGGATGAAGGCTTGTATTAGAAGAACCTGCCTTGATTTTAAATTAAGGTTTTTGTTTTCGAATAGCCTTAAGCGGCTATGTAAATGCCGCGACTTTTTCGAACAACCTTTCCCATTTTGTGCAATCTAAATATTATATTACGCAGCTTTTTTTCTTCAAAGCCTGTTCTAGTTTGAATCTCGGAAAACCCCACACCTTTTTTGAATCTTTTGATGACATCCAGCGCCATATCAGAAGAAGTCCGGACAGGTCTGCGTGTCGGTGCTCTACCTTTGGCGGTTTCTCCAACGGCCACACGTCTGCCTTTACCGGTTGTAGATGACATTTTAATCAGCTTCTCGAGTCGATCCATTTTAGCCATCAATTTATCGATATCCTTTCGTGTAGGAATATTGTAATACTGCATGAAGAATTTGACCATTGCATCAAAACTGATGGATTTTCCTTTTTTCTTAGCCATATATATTCCTCCTTGGATAACTAGTTAGTTTCCGTCCATAAATGGCCCTTTTTGCCCGGATCTGCGTTCTCCGCGGGTTTTCGGCTGCGGCGTAAAGGGAGTACGCCTCACCGTAAACCCTTGTGCGGCCTTGATCTGGACAAAAATTGCTCATTTATGAATAGGAAACACTCCGTGTCCATTTTAAGGCTGTGGATGGACATTAGTTAGTAAAAATGATGAGTAGAGACGATGGTTATATCAGCATAAGAATTACTCAATTTTACCCAAAAAGTCAAGTTATACAATTGTTTCGCCATTCCATCCAACACGGCTTTGCCACTTTATAATAGATCGGAACTTGAGTGTTAAATAAACGGGTCCAAAAGAATATTTATTGCCTTTATTGAAACGTTGATAATAATGTACTTTCATGTTACTTAGTGCTCCAATTTGTAAATACGACAACGTACTTCTATCAGGGCAATTATTCCGGAAAACCTGGCAACCCAAAAGTGCCTTAAGTGAGCTAAAGTTGTGGAATGCGCTTTCAGCGCAGTCATTTTATAGAAATGGACAATATTCCCTAACTTTAGGCACTTTAGATCACTTTATACTTTTAACTTTTACATGATATGAATACTACCAATAAAAACATAACCTCGAAAAAGAGAGGAGAATGGCTTCGAAAGCATAGTATTCGTGAATTTATTCAACGTGCCAAAACACTGCAGGGTGATCCCCATTATATCGCTATGGGAATGGCTGTCGGTGTTTTTGTGAGCCTAACCCCTACCGTTCCTTTTCACACGGTTATAGCCATCTTTTTGGCCTTTATTTTCAAGGGGAGTAAACCTGCAGCCGCTATCGGCGTCTGGTTTTGCAATCCGCTTACTATTCCTTTTTTTTACTTGGGAAGCTATAAGGCGGGAATGTTTATTTTGGGCAAGTCAATACCCTTTGATCAAAAGTACGAATCGATTACGGAGCTTATGACCCTGGGAATGGATGTTACCATTGCCATGGTAGTCGGCGGATTCATACTGGGAATTCTGCCGGGCATAGCTGCTTATTTTGTAACCCGAGGTATATTTAAACATATTCAGTTGCGAAAAAAATCTGATTCCCTACAAAACTGTCAATGACAACTAAATTCCTTTCTTGAGGAGAGACCACTTTAAAATGTTCAATTTTGTTCAAGGTCAAGGAAGGCGAAAATTTTAACCACAGGCATACATTGA
>CALANC010000356.1 GCA_937925895.1 uncultured Desulfobacterales bacterium | reverse complement strand
TTGTCAGTTCATTGGTTTAGCAGTGGGGGAGACCGCAGCCATCCTGAGCGCAGCGAAGGGTGGAATGCGGAGGGGGAAGGAATGCCCCCGCTGCTAAACCACTTTAATGACCAGCGACGGAGACACCCGAGTGAAACGAATATGGATGCCTCCTGAACGTTTACCTTCATTGATGCCCTATAGGGGTGTGGAACTTGAGTTATAATATTGTAGGATTGCCTGGCAAAGTCCGGGGATGGTGTAAGATTCGGCAACGATATGAACCTCAAACCCGAGATCGCGTGCGGTATCAGCGGTTATGGGTCCGATGGTTGCGATAATTACGTCTTGCATCAGGTCCTCGAACTTTTCTGAAGGAAGAAGGGCATGGAAGTTTTTTACGGTGGAAGAACTTGTAAATGTTATCATATCTACCGTACGTCTTTTAAGTTGTGTCAATACATCATCGGCATCGTCGTTAACCGCTTTGGTGCAATATACGGTAATATCATCAACAACAGCGCCCATTCTTGACAATTCTTTTGGTAGAACCGATCTGGCCTCTTTTGCCCGGGGAAAGAGTATCTTTTTTCCATTGATGTCCACGTGTGCAAACGCCTTGACAACAGACTCAGCCCGGTAGCTTTGGGGAACAATATCGCTTTTCAAACCAAAATCAAAAAGTCTGGCTGCTGTCGCCGGACCGATTACCGCCGTTTGAAGGTTGGTTAAGGCCCGGACGTCCCTTTTTTTTGCAAAAAGGCGTTCGAAGAAGAAATTTACCGCATTTACACTGGAAAAAATCAGCCAGTCGTAGGACGAAAGTGTTTCAATAACCTTATCCAAGGGTTTTAGATCATCCGAAGGAAATATTTTGATGGTCGGGAATTCGATACACTCGGCCCCGAGATCAAAAAGGCGGTCGACCAATTCACTGGCCTGTTCACGGGCCCTTGTTATCACGATTCTTCGTCCCAAGAGGGGCCGGTTTTCAAACCATTTCATTTTTTTTCTTAAATCTACGACATGACCCACAACAATTATGGCCGGTGCCGTTAAACCGGCAGCTTTTACACGTTCTTCAATATTCGTGAGCGTGCCCGTAACGGTTACCTGTCGTGGGGTCGTCCCCCACCTTACCAGAGCAACGGGTGTATTGGGATCCATACCGTGCATGAGTAGTTTTTGGGTAATTTGATGGAGGTTTTTTACCCCCATGAGAAACACAATGGTACCGATACCCTTGACAAGTGCCTCCCAGTCGATTCTGGATTCTTTTTTATTCGGGTCTTCATGTCCGGTTACAAAAGCAAGCGTTGAGGTGTGTTTTCGATGTGTTAAGGGGATCCCCGCATAGGCCGGCGCTGCGATGGCAGAAGTTACGCCCGGTACGATTTCAAAAAAAATTCCAGCCTCCATCAATGCCTCGGCTTCTTCACCACCCCGGCCAAAAATAAAAGGATCTCCACCTTTGAGGCGAGTGACGGTTAATCCGGCTTTAGCCTTTTCGACAATAAGGGTGTTGATCATCTCCTGTGTGAAGGTGTGATCCCCTACCTTTTTCCCGACATAGATAATTTCAGCATCCTCTTTGGCATGTTTTGCCAGGACAGGCGATGCCAAATAATCATAAATGATCACATCGGCCCGTCTTATGCATTCCAAACCTTTCACAGTAATAAGTCCCGGATCACCAGGTCCGGCACCCACAAGATATACTTTATTCTTCATGGTATTCATTCAATACGGTTGCTGTTTTCGCGAGTTATCACCTGAATTTTTCACGATTCAGGTATCAAAAAGTCGGGGCAAAGGGGCTTGATATTCTTTATGAAGCGTTTCGGATAAGATCTTCCATTATGGTTTTCGCCCCCTTTGAAAGCAGACGATTCGCCAGTTCCAGCCCTATGGTTTCAGATGAATCTACAGGACCTGAGAAAGTTTCTTTAATCACGGTTGTTCCGTCAAGAGTTGCAACAAGCCCGCAAAGGGTAAATCTGTTTTCTACAATTTTGCCATGAGCTGCAATCGGCACCTGGCATCCTCCTTCAAGTCGTCTTAAAAAAGCACGTTCACCCATGACGATAACTTTTGTTTGATTATCCTCTAGCGAAACAACAATGGGTCCAACCTCAGGATCATCTTGTCTGATTTCCACGCAGAGGGCGCCTTGACCTGCTGCCGGCAGCATGATGTTTTCATCCAAATGTTCGGTTATTCTATTTTCAAAGCCAAGGCGTTTTATGCCTGCAGCAGCAAGAATGATGGCATCCAGGTTTTCAGTTTCCAACTTTCCCAGGCGTGTATCAATGTTGCCTCTCAAGGGTAAAATAACCAGATCAGGTCTGATATGAAGCAATTGGGAGGCACGGCGGAGACTGCTTGTACCGACGCGGGCATGAGTTTTGAGTTCAGTTAAAGGCAATCCGTCTTTGGATATCAGGACATCCAGGGGCGTTTCGCGCTTCGGGATGGCGCCAATACACAACCCGTCTGGTATTTCAGCCGGCATGTCTTTCATGCTGTGTACAGCAAGATCAATGGAACCATTTAGAAGTGCATCCTCTATTTCTTTGACAAAAAGCCCCTTACCGCCAACCTTGGCAAGAGGCACATCAAGAATTTTATCGCCTTTCGTTTTTATGATGACAATTTCAAAAGCAAGAAAAGGGTGTAAAAGAGTTAAGGCCGATTTGACCCAGTTTGCCTGCCAAAGTGCAAGTTTGCTGCCTCGGGTCCCTATTTTAATTGCTTTACCCATCAGTGGCTACAACTTGTGCAACTAGTGGCCGCACATCCACCACAAGCGGATGATGAAGCGCCGGCTTTTACCGTTTGCCCATGACTTCCCTTGCTGAAAAAGCTAGCAGCAGACATGAGTTTGTTTAATTTTTTACTCTTACATGAAGGACAATCCGGTTGCTCGTTACCAAAAACAAGACATTCAAAATCTTTATTGCAGCTTTCGCAATGATACTCATAAATAGGCATTGTCAGTTACCTCTTATTTACTTATACACAAATTAGATCTGCATGTTTTTCTTCAACAATCCCGTTATTGTGGAACTCCCTCTTGATAAGCCACAAAAATAAGCACTAAAACGATTTATTCAACCGCCACTTTTTTCCTCTTTGAACATTTTCCCTCTTGCAGCAATTCCTTCACGTTTTGTATCAGTTCCTTGGCCTCATGTCCGAGTTCGTCGGCTTTTTGGAACTGTTCCAGCGCCTCGACAAGCATATTTCTTTTCAGAAAAAGGCCGCCAAGTCTATATCTAAAGAGACCGTTATCAGGTGAAATGTCAACACTCTGTTGACAC
>CALANC010000355.1 GCA_937925895.1 uncultured Desulfobacterales bacterium | reverse complement strand
CACTTACGCTACACTGAGGATCTCGAAAGGTGATAACATAGCCGATGTGTCAAACCAGCTTGGACATCACTCTGTAAAATTTACATGGGATGTTTATTACCACTGGATGCCCGGCAAGAAGAAATCCGAGGTAGACGGCTTGGATGATCCTGATTTCCTGCGCCCGGATGCACCCTATATGCACCCTGAGACCCTACCAACACAAAAAGGGGCTGTCTAATAGTGACTAACCCCTTGATTTCTTTGGTACGCCCGGCTGGGTTCGAACCAGCGGCTTTCAGCTCCGGAGGCTGACGCTCTATCCACTGAGCTACGGGCGCATTTCAACGAATTGAAGGATTTTTAAAGGTTTAATTAATCACTATCTGTGTTTAAAAGAAAAGGGTTTTTTTCAAACGTCTCTTTTGCCTCACCAACCACATAGAGAGAGCCGGCAATACAAATGACCTCGTCCGGTGGTGTTGTTTCAACAGCATGAACGACGGCCTCATCAACATCGGGAATAATGTTTATGTCCGCAATTTCTTCTTTTACAATATGATAAAGCTTTTCCGGCGCTAAAGCTCTATCTATTTTGGCGCTGGTTAAGACCACCCTGCCACAATGGGGAATCAGACTCTTAAGCATTGAAAGATAAGGCTTATCATCCAAAATACCGACAACGAGAGTTATATTCCTGTCTGCGAAATTCTCGGCCAAATATCCGGCCAGAGTTCTTGCTGCTATTAAATTGTGGGCACCGTCAAGAAGTATAAGGGGTCTTCGTGAAATGATCTCCAATCTGCCCGGCCACCGGTTTTGTTTCAGGCCATCTTTAATGCCTTGAAGAGGTAAAGCAAGGTTTTTCTTAATCAGCACCTCACATGCGGCCAAAACGAGCGCTGCGTTATCGATCTGGTGGTTACCAGCTAATCCTGTGTTGATATTCCGCCATACATTTTCGATCCCGAAATAGTTAAAGGTTCCGTCTCTATTCCTCCGGACACGGAATGCATTTCCAAACCGATAAAATGGTGCAGTTTGTGACTCGGCAATCTTATTTAGGATAGAAATCACTTTCTTTTGCCTAACACCGGTGACAACGGGAACATTTCTTTTGATTATTCCCCCTTTTTCCCTGGCGATGGCGGATAAGGTTTCTCCCAGGTAGTCTTTATGTTCGAGCGATATATTGGTTATTATGCACAGTGTAGGTTTTATGATGTTGGTGGCATCAAGCCGTCCCCCCATACCGGTCTCGATTACGACCCATTCAACCTTTTGCCTGCCGAACTCATTTAGAGCCATTGCCGTTGCAAATTCAAAGAAAGTCGGTTCTCTGGTGCCGAGATGTACTTTTTTTACCGCTTGATAAGATGAAACCACATTTTTGTTGGAAATGGGGCGATTATTAATGCAAATCCTTTCATTGAATCGAACAAGATGCGGTGAAGTGTAGAGACCGACCTTATGTCCTGATAAATGTAGGATTGTGGAAAGGGTGGATGCAACAGATCCTTTTCCGTTTGTCCCGGCTACGTGGATGAATGACATGCCTTCCTGCGGGTTACCGAGGCCTTTTAAAATCCCTTTAATGGTTGAAAGGCCCAGAATTATACCGAATCTTCTGAGACTGTACATGGTCTCAAGACAGTCTTTATAAGAATCTTTTGCAGCCATATTCAAAATAAAACCCGACAAATTGAAGTTAATCTTTGCCGGGTTTTAGGTTTGTCAGGGTATCTTTCGTTTGATTTATCTGTATCTATTTCTAGACGCAACTATTCTCTGCCTTCTCAAGGCTTCGCGTTGTTTTCGACGCCTATATTCACTAGGCTTTTCGTAGGCCTTTTTCATCTTTAATCGTTTAAAAAGACCATCATTTTGGACCTTTTTTTTCAAAATGCGCATCGCCTTCTCAAGGTCATTATCGTAAACTTTGACCTCTATTTCCTTCAAATCATTCGCCCCCTTTTTTCCATCAGCACCAAATTATCTATCATCGATGGTTTTTTTATTCTTTTGACAAAGCCATTTATATACGCGAAAAAAATCGTGTTTGCAAGAAAAATATTTTGCCGTGTCTGCTCAATGTTCCTGATGAAAAATCCGACTTAAAGTTTTGAGACCAGCTCTGCGGTAACTTCCTTGACACTCGGTTCTCCATCCAAGGTAATGTATTTGATCTTCCCTTCCTTGGCGGCAAGATCTCTGAAATAGTAGGCAGAAGCAAGCGTTCCGACTTCGGCATCGTAATAAATGTCATGGCGTTTACCAATCGCGCTCTCATCCTGATCGTCGTCCCTTTTGGTCAATTCTCCGCCACACACCCGGCATTTGTCTCCGTCAGGTTTTATGACATCAATATAAATGTTATTGGGATGATTGTTGTCGTTTACACAGAGCCTGCGCCCCATAATTCTGTTTTTTGCAATCTCACGATCTAAAATTATTTCCACAACAATATCAAGTGAGATACCGGCATTCCTAAGCGATTCATCAAGCTTTATGGCTTGGTTTTTATTTCTCGGAAACCCGTCAAGAAGCCAGCCGTCTTTACAATCATCTCGTTGAAGGCGATCGAGTATCATCGGTATGGTGATATCGTCCGGCACCAAATCGCCCCGATCGATATATTCTTTGGCTTTTGCTCCCAACGCTGTACCGCCTGAAATATTTTCGCGGAAAATAGCCCCTGATTCGATGTGGGGGGTATAGTATTTATCCTTTAAAATCGCTCCCTGGGTTCCTTTTCCGCTGCCGTTAGGTCCGAAAAACAAAATGTTCATTTGAGTCTCCTTTCGTTACTTTTTCTTTAATATAAAAAACACTTTAAATTATTGATATAATGGATAAAAAATGTATATATAAACATATAGATGCAAAAAGATTCCGGGCCTTACTTCAAGCCATCTCAAAAATATAGATCACGTTAAAGGACAAGGCGCGAGCCGATGAAAAAACGCAGCATACACGGTAGTATGTGAACATTTTGCCTAAACAAGAAACTGCGAAGCAGTTTTCTGATTTCACGATTTGTGATAGGGAAATCAGGAAAGCGTTAGCTTTAATTGTTTTAGTATTGTGGAACAATACAACAGGCTCGCAACACTGTAATTGGGCGTTAGATGTATTTTTGAGATGGCTTGTATATAAATGGAATTATAATGTCAAGGGCAGGAACATAAAATTCTTTCAGCGCTGCATTTCTATAAAATCTTTTACCAGTTCTAATGCATCCGATCGACTTGTGGCTTTATCAGTTAATTGTGCTTCCTGGACTAAATGAAGTATTTTTTTGAATAAGGGTGAAGGCGTGAGCCCGAACTCCCCAATGAGATCATCACCGTTAATTAGCGGCGGCTCTTTGCGTTTGGGCTTATATTTATAGAAAAAATTTCCCAAATTTTCCCGTATGAACGACAAGAATTCTTCATTGATATTATCCATTGGGTCGTTCTTTGCTATGATGTCCGCAATTGCGTGTAACAACAGATAAGGCGTGTTGTCGCCGTATTTGATAAAGAAACGTGTCAGCGCCCGTTTGGTTAAGGATTTTTTTGAGTGGGATATATAAAGAAAAAGTGGTTTTAGGTGGTTGCGGATAATGACATCGACAAATTGCCTTTCCCTGTTGGATAATTTAAGCCTTTGACCGATTACCGTTGCCATGTCGGCACTTTTTCTTGCATGACCGTAGAAATGTGATTCGCCGCTGTTATCTTTAGTTTTTACTGAAGGTTTGCCGATGTCGTGAAGTAGAATTGAACACTTTAAGAGCGCGGGTATGTCGTCATCCATAAAACGGGAGAGTTCACTTGCCATCTCCGGTATGAACTTGCCCGGATCATTGAGTATGTTTTCAAGGTGGAAATAGGCTCTCAGTGTGTGTTCAAACACGTCATAAAGGTGATGTCTGTTTTGAATACATCCTTTTAAAGAATCGATTTCAGGGAAAATAGCAGTTAGCAGTTCGGTACCATCCATTTTTTCAACAAAATGATGTGAATTCGGCCTAGTGAAGATTTGAAAAAGTTCGGTTCGAATCCTTTCACCGGCCGTCCGTCGAATCAGTGCTGCATGGCGTCGAATGGTGGTTTGTGTCTGTGATTCGATTTCAAAATCCAACCATGCGCCCATTCTAAAGGCTCTGAGCAAACGGATTGGATCTCTCGTGAAAATATCTTCTGAAACCAATCGAATTATTTTATTTGCTAAATCCCGGCGACCACCGAAATGATCGATAATTTTCCCCGAAGGCACCTCGTAAGCCATTGCATTGATTGTGAAATCACGTTTTGCTAAATCCTCTTCGATAGATATGCCGCTTAACGATGTTATATCGAATATGTGATCAGCTGTTAGAACACGAATGATGGATTGGCCAGGTTTACCGATCTCGACTATATGACCTGAGGCGGAAGCCGCCATTTTCTCTGCAAATTCTTTTGGGTCTCCCGTGACGGTAATGTCATAATCAGTGGGAACCCGACCGAGGAGTATATCCCGAATCGAGCCTCCGGTGATAAATGTGCCGTGGACCTGAGGAAAAATATTTAGATCGAATGGTATCATTGATTTCACGACGCTCCTTGACGTCGCCCGACTTACATGTTTAAAATCACCCTAATTGAGCGTAAACAAAATCAAGATAAAAAACAGTGATCATATTGCACTGGTGGAAGAAACATAAAATGCTGTAGAATT
>CALANC010000354.1 GCA_937925895.1 uncultured Desulfobacterales bacterium | reverse complement strand
ATCAGAATAGCGCGAGCAAATTTTTTGAACACTTCCTTCGCATTGCCCGGGCCATGACCAGTGATTACCGTGGCGGCTTGAGTCTGTGGAATGAGGAAGACGGCTTTTTTTACGACGCTCTTCATTTGCCCGACGGCAATGTCATTCCCCTTAAAGTGCGCTCCCTTGTAGGGTTAATGCCGTTGCTTGCTGTTGAAACGATTGAACATGATCTGGTTGAAAGTCTACCGGTTTTTAAGCGGCGGTTGAACTGGTTTTTTGAAAATCGCCTTTATCTGCGCGACCACGGTAATGTCGCTTGCGTGAAACATCCAGGGGAAAATTCCCGGCGGCTCCTGTCGATTGTCAATCGCGATCGACTGGTGAGGATCCTTCGACCAATGCTGGATGAAAATGAATTTCTTTCCAAATTCGGTATAATATCTTTATCAAAATATCATAAAAAGCACCCGTATACCTTCTATGTCGACGGCCAGGGCCATACAATAAGTTACCAGCCGGCCGAATCGGAAAGTGGTCTCTTCGGCGGTAATTCCAACTGGCGGGGTCCTGTCTGGTTTCCCATCAATTATCTGCTGATTGAGTCCTTGCAGAAATTTCACCACTATTTCGGTGACAGTTTGAAGGTGGAGTGTCCCACCGGGTCAGGCCAAGAAATGACGCTCGGCGAGGTAGCTACTGAGCTGTCCCTAAGATTGATACGACTTTTCTTGCGCAACGGCGATAACAAACGGCCGATTTATGGGGGGCAGCGATTATTCCGGGATGATCCACACTGGCGGGACTTAATTCTTTTTTATGAATACTTTCATGGTGATAATGGTGCCGGTTTAGGTGCTGGACATCAGACCGGTTGGACAGGTTTGGTAGCCAAACTAATTCAACAATCTTGTGGATCAACGGGTCATTGTTAACAAGGTCGTTTTAACTTTTCACCAAGCCGATACGGCAGTGTAGAAATCCGCGATGATTTGACCCCATCAAAAAAAGTAATCATCATTTCTATTGTATCCGATGCGGTGGGATAAGAGACCTCTATAACAGTGAATACGAAGACCGAATGACTGTGGAAGAAATAGGGCTAATGTTCATAGTTTTCAGTAAAGGGGTTGTTTTTAAATTTGAATTCCCCCCTGCAAGCAGCAGGGAATTCAAATTTAAATGGGGCGACTTTTTCTACTTGCCATAGTAATTTTGCTAGCAGTGGGCATTCCCGTAATAGATGGCTTTACATCAATTGAGGCTATAATCGTTTTCTTGCTTTCGGTGTTTTGGCTGGGTTTTTTAGGATGGTTGCTGCAAAAATGCGGGTCTAGTATGGTCAGATGTGTGTTTTTTTGGTTTCTTTCAATACTTTTGGGCAAACCGGAACTCCTTTACCCAAATAGGTAGTCCTCTAACCAAAATCCTTTCACGCTTTCTCATTTTTGGGTAACAGATGTGCTGAAATCTTGATGTGCGGGAGATCGGTGTAGATCGAGCTGAAAATCGCTTGATTTAGATTTTAGATAATTTGCCGTTGTACAGCACGGCTACAGTTTATTCAGACCGTCAAGGGCAGCCACCTTGTAAGCTTCAGCCAGTGTCGGATAGTTGAACACCGAGTTGATGAAGTAGTCTATCGAACCGCCGTGGGCCATCACTGCCTGACCAATGTGGATGATTTCGGTGGCCTGGTCGCCGATACCGTGCACGCCCAGCAGCACTCGCGTATTCCGGTGGAAAAGCAGTTTGAGCATGCCGCTTTCATCCCCCAGCATCTGCCCCTTGGCCAGTTCGGCATAATGGGCTAAGCCAAATTCGTAGGGCACCTTGGCGGCGGTCAGCTGCTCCTCGGTTTGTCCGACCATAGATATTTCCGGGATTGTGTAGATGCCGTAAGGAAAGAGAGGCGAAAACGCCTCATGCTTCAGGCCCAATGCCTGGCAGGCGGCCAGGCGGCCCTGGGCCATCGAGGTGGAGGCCAGACTCGGAAATCCGATCACATCACCGGCGGCGTAAATATTCTCTACCTCGGTCTGATAGGTCTCACCGACCTTTAGTCGGCCCTTGTCGTCGGCCTTCAGACCAACCGCCTCCAGATTAAGGCCGTCGGTAGCCCCTTCCCGGCCGATGGACAACAGGAGCGTATCCGAGATGATCCGCTTGCCGCTTTTCAGTTCGGTGATCACCTGGTTTCGATCATCGATGAACACCCGGCTGACCTCCTCGCCTAATCTCAGCGTGACGTTGGCAGCGCGCATATGATAGAGGAGGTGATCGATTATTTCGCGATCAACGAACTCAAGTAGTCTATCGCGCCGGTCGATCAGTATAACCTCCACCCCTAATGCCGCATAGATAGAGGCGTACTCGCTGCCGATGACGCCACCGCCGACCACTGTCATACGAGGCGGAATGTTTTCGAGATTGAGAATTTCGTCGCTGTCGATGATCCGCTGCCGGGTGAAAGGTATGCTGTCCGGTCGCACCGGCCGTGTGCCTACGGCAATAATGAATTTCTTGCCCTGCAAGCGCGTCTCACCTCTCACCTCGCTTTTCACGACCAGTTCGTGTGAATTGGCGAAGTGCGCCTCACCGAAGAACATGTCGACGCCGTTGCGATTCATCTGGTCGGAAATGACATCTATCTCTGAGCGAATAACGTGATTGACCCGCTGGGTCAGATCCTCCGTGGTAATCCGATCCTTGATCCGGTAGGATTCGCCATAGATACTGTGCTGGCCGTACCCGATGAAGTAGAGCACTGCTGCGCGCAGCGTCTTGCTGGGAATAGTTCCGGTGTGCAGACAGACGCCGCCGACCACCTCGCGACGATCAACCAGAGCGACGTGAAAACGACCCTTGGACGCCGCCAGCGCCGCCTTTTGTCCAGCTGGACCGCTGCCGATGACGATCAGATCATACTCGGGAATCCTATTTTTAACTCGTACCATATTCGTGTCCTCACTGTGTTCGGTGCCGGTAATCAATTACTCTTATCCAGCTTTACAATCTCAATTGAGCGAAAATAAAATGGAGATAAAATGATAAAAACCATAATTCACAGATAACCGCAATATAAAACAATAAGGGAGTCAATAACCACCCCTAAAAGGGTCAATTTATTTTGGCCATTAGAGCCCCGATCCAATTCCACCATGCCAACGGGAGTTCTTATCACTTCACTTCAATTTCAATTCAATTGGAGCTTCAAGTTTCTTCAGGAAAAAACGGTGGGGATTTGAATTGGTCGAAAAATGGCAGAAACTTTTCAATTAAATTAAGCTATTCAACTTTGCAGGGTTTGCCTTTTTCTTTCCATCGATAATATCACGATGCGGCATATTCCTTCTTGACTTGGGCAATTTTATATTTATTTTCTTTTTAAATCTGTCAGGAACCCGGAGTATACTTCCTTTTCAGATTAAGGATAATGTGTGATTGAAAAGATACTGCAACATTTGAATCTACGATTACATCAAAATATTTTCTATTTTAATTTTTGGAGCTACTTGAGGGTCTCCTAATGACTTATTTGCCGACCAGTGAGGTAAAACTAAATCTGGGCGGATTATTTTAAATATATAAACAGCACCTTTGCGAACCAACATGGATACAACCTCTGAAATGACCGGACACCAGATCATCCCTCTTTTTCCTTTGGGAGTGGCTTTACTTCCTCAAATGGAGTTGCCGCTTCATATTTTTGAAGAGCGATACAAAGTGATGATCAACGAATGCCTGGAACAAGACCGGGCATTCGGCGTGGTTCACTATGACGGCACCGATATACGCAGCATTGGATGTACAGCCAAAATCCTTGGTGTTGTTAAGCAGTATGAAGATGGCCGCATGGACATCGTGACTCAGGGGAAGACCCGTTTTGTTATCAAACACATGGACCAAAGCCGAATTTATCTGCAAGCCAAAGTCCTATTTTTTGAAGATGAGCGCGAAACGGCGTCTGATAATGATACGACATTGGCCGGAAAAGTTATACATCTTCTTAAGGACCTTGACCGAATCTCGGGAACACGTCGCGATTACCATTCCTTGGCCGGTCTGGATCTCCAGCGCCTGTCTTTTCTGATACCCAGTACCGAAGGATTCACGCATGAAGAACGGCAACAGTTTCTGGAAATAACATCCCCACGCCAACGCCTCACAAAATGTACGGCGGTATTGAAAACGGTGATCCAAAGAATGAAAATAAGCCTGGAAATCACCAAAATTATCGACGGAAACGGGGATGTCAAAGCATTGGTCTCAAAAAAAGGGATTCCTTTTATGGTTAAAAATGATCGCCAACGTCCTTAAGCAACAAAACTTCGACCTCAACATCCGCTGTCTCCATTATGTTCCTGCTGAGTTCTGCACTTTTTGTGTTGGGAATATATGGAAAACTCCGACTCGGGCAAAATTCAGGTAATAAATCTTCCGATAATATCTGAAGGCAAGGATCTTTGGTAGGCTTTGTCTTTGGGTTTTTGCGGGTTGTGTGCTCTTCTATAAGATGCAAATATCAATGCTTCAAAAATCATGTGATATCGTTTTTGAATAAAGGTCAATCTATTTTCAGGGGTATGGCCTTTTTGATTTTATTGATATATGTTATGAACAAGAATGAATTTCAGGTTGTGCCTCTCTGACAAACCACCATTTTATCCGCAGTTAACAGGCGTAGTGGAAGAGGAGATTTATGAAGCGATATCGTGTTATTCCAGGAAACCGTGTCGATCTAAACCGGTGGGATCCCAACGACACAAGTGCGTTTGCCGGGGGTAAGCAGGAAGCAAAAAAGACACT
>CALANC010000353.1 GCA_937925895.1 uncultured Desulfobacterales bacterium | reverse complement strand
CTGGACGAAGCGACTTCGGCACTTGACAATAAATCTCAGGCTCGTATACAGAACCTTTTAGATTCTCGGTGGAAGGGTAATAGCACCCTGATATCCGTCGTCCATCGCTTGGATATCATTAAAGATTACGACAAAATTGCGGTTATGAAAGCCGGAAAAATCGGTGAAATGGGTACTTACGACGACCTCATCGCCAAGAAAGGAATGCTGTATGAACTCATCGGAGGAAAACAATGAAAAACGTGAGTCCAGCGAGTTTCAGGAAAATCTTAATATTTTACGTGAAATCTCTTTTTTTTCGGGATTTCCGCTTGAAGCGCTAAAGGTACTCGCATATCTTTGCACCAGAGAAAAGTATCAATCGGGAGATTATATTTTTAGCCAAAAGGATGACGATGGTCAGGCGCTTTTTGTCATTTCCGGAAAAGCCAGGCTCTTTTACAAGGGTGAGACCAAAGAGGGAGTCATTCGGGATTATGATGAAGGTTCATTTCTTGGCGGCTTGACACTGATGGCAAATTTGCGGCGGCTATTTTCTTTGCAAGCCTTAACCGATTTAACCTGTCTTGTTCTTACACGTGATAAGTTTTCAAGAACAATGGAACAATTCCCAGACTTAATGCCAAAAGCGATCAAGGCTCTGGTAGAAGGTATAGGGCTCTGGGAAGAACGGTTTTTGGCCGAACGTGATAGTGATTGTACTCCCTGCAGGCATAAAGTGGGAGTAAGTCTATTATAACTGCCTATTATAAGTCATAAAAAAAGCTCCGATGATTGCTATGTCTGAACATTTGAAAGGTTGACGTTTATGAATGCTGAAACAATTTCATTTCGGATCATTAACAGTCTTTCCCAACTGAACATCTTACGTCAAAACCTGGAAGAAATTGGCAACGATATAGCACTGGATAAAAAATGTGTGTTTGAAATTAATCTCATCATGGAAGAGATTATTACCAACATCATTACACACGGATACACGGATCGTGATGAACATTGGATCGATATCGATTTGTGGGAAGAAAATAGTATGTTGGTTATCCGGATTGAAGATGACGGGATTCCTTTTGATCCTATTGTATCTGAAAAGCCGGACCTTAAATGTCCCCTGGAAGAGCGGAAAGTTGGAGGCCTCGGCGTTCATCTAGTAAAACAGATGGCTTGTGATGTCGCTTACGAAAGATGTGGTGAGAAAAATGTATTAATTCTAAAAAAAACTTTAACAAGAATAACCAAACCGAAAGAAAAAGATGAGGGAAGAACGTGTTAAAAAACCCACAGGGAGGGCAATAAATGGAAATTCTCGATTCAAAAGAAAATGATATGGACGTTTTTAAGCTAATCGGTCGTCTTGACTCCAACACATCACCGGATTTAGAGAAAAAGATCTTTAATGCTATTGAGAATGGATCCGTAAATATGATTCTGGATTTTGAGAATCTTGATTATATTTCAAGCGCGGGTCTGCGGGTCATTTTAAAGGCAACAAAAAATCTCAAACGGTCAGATGGGATGGTTGTACTTTGCTCCATGCAGGATTATGTCAAAGAAGTATTTGAAATCGCAGGGTTTGATTCATTTCTTCCCATTGCATCCAACATGGATGATGCGATGAAGATGTTTTAAATATTGGTTCTTCTCCTAGCCAGTTGGAGAAGAGGGTCCGAGGAGTCAAGGAGTCAAGGGTCCAAGTGTTTGTTTTCCAACGATCATACCAACCCTTTGAAAATCCTTTCAACCTCCTTTTTGTCATTCTTGAGAACCTTTAAATTTTCTTTATTTACCTAATTTAATTCCCCTTAAGGCAGGATCTAAGACTCTCTTTTTTCTTTGAGAAATTTCTTTGTTGTTCAATAAAGATCCAAACAGAATCTGTAAGATTTTTCCCCCACTTTCAACTTCCTATAATTCCTGAGCATTTCACTTGAATCCTTGAATCCTTGGACCCTTGAATCCCTTATGAATCTCTTCAACTCATTTGGAGATGATTCTTAATATTACTTGAGGCCTATTATACCACGCTTTCCCAGATCCCGAAGAAACTGGATTACAGATTTTTCCGCTTCCTTTGGATGCACTTGATAATTATTCTTAAACTGCTGAATGACTTGCCTGACCGAACGTTTACCATCTAGCTGATCCCAAACTGAAGTTCCAAGCATATCGAGTTGTATTTTTTTGGTCTGAGTTTTATCAGGTTTTCCTCCCAAATGCCCGACGATTTTGGCCATCCATGGCCGTATTCCTACTGGGTAGTTAAGAAGCACCTCGCCGCTTTCCAAACGGATTTCTGTAACATCCATATTCTTAACTGGGATACATTTTAGTGCTTCGGCCCGACTTATTGCCAATTTTCTTTTTTTTCTTAAGATCACGACCTAAAAAAGATTATCTATGGTGCTGTTTGAAAAGAAAATCCCCGACGCCCGATTTATTTGCTTGCTTTTTCTTTGTTAAGCTCTTCAGGACTCATGGTCCAAAATGGCTTTCCCGACTTGGTCAAACGGACCTTTAATTCAAAATAATCACCCTTTTTTATTTTGGAGGCAATAACAATATCCTCACCATCAATTTCAACCCAAACACCCCTAATTTTAACCTTGTCGCCCTTTTTTATGCCAATATCCTGTTTGTCCATATACCAACTGGGACACACGTGAACCACTATGGTTTCGGCTTCTGATTCACGAACCAGGAGAGCAACACCGGCAGACATGCCCGGCATGGGAACAACTTCTTTTATGTCAACAACGACAGCCTTGAATTTATCCAGTTCACTTGGATCATAAAGTCTGTTATATGGGCTGTCCAATCCCCAACCTTTCATATCTTTTTGTTCACTTGCATGGCTGAAAACAAAAGTAAAAACCATAATGAAAAATACCAAAAAGTATCGGAAAATCTTAAGTTCAGCGTTATCAAACATAAAGCCTCCTATATGTTAGACGATATCATAGAAATCACAAATCTGTTCAAACATGTTGATGTCTATGGGTTTTCTCCCATTCATTTTTACACCTAGCAGACGATTTTTGTCCTCCAAATGCCATATTCGAAATTTATCGTACAACGGCTTGAATCTAATTGTTTGGCCAATTCTGGACCACCAGGACGACGGAGGAGATATTATTGAATCCACACTGTTGCAGCCGTCTATTCTTTTGTATTGTAACTTCGTTTGAACAACGCCAAACATTTGGCTGGCATGCTGTAATAAATCCTGCTCACGAAGAAAAATCGAAGCCGGCCCCCTTCGATAAAGTGTAATCTTATTCTTCCCGCGTGAAAATGCCAGTTCAAATGCGCCCGCATCAAAGCGGTGTCGTGTTAATCGAAATTTACCTGGAATTTTTGCCGTGATATCAAAAACCGCCCAGGCCATCTGGTCATCTTGGCTGTGATCCCGGAAAGAAGCCAAGATTTTTCTGGTAATTTGATTGTTAATATGAGTTTTTTTCTGAAAAAATTGCATTAGCGTGGACGTTCTGCAATTTTGGCAAAATAAAATTAACCCAATTCCTCCTATTGTTTCGCCTTGCCAGGAAAAACTCAAGCTATCGAAACGATCAACCTCCTGTTTCCAGCCAGATGGAACGGGGGTTTGTCTTATGGTTTTCCCCAGCTTATTTTTTTGGCCGGCTGAAAGACGACGAAGTTGATCCTGGTGAACAAATTTTCCCTTAATTCGACGCCATTTGATCTCCAGGACCGGTCCAAATTCATCTTCTAACACCAGATAGTGCGTTCCAATCCTCCCGATTTCCCAGTCAATAGGCGCCTGAAAAGATATCCCGTTCCAGGCCACTTCCTTCCATGATGGTTGGCAGCTATCCTTCATGTGCTTGTTATTATTGAGGAATCATTTGTTCCCAATCGATCTTCTCCTGATCCTTGGTTTTATCTTTTCCCTTACCGGCCTTTTTTTGAAATTCAGAAGACTTCTTTTCGTGACAGAGCCGTTCTTCTTCAATTAAGTTCGTTATGGTTAGTTTTACTGCATTCCCTATCTTCTCTTCTTCATCTTTTGTGTTGTGTTGCAGGATCAAGCTGATTCGATTATTTTTTTCATCGATAAAAGACCATTTCCAAGAGATGACAATATGGAAAGGATCTCCACGCCATTCTGACGGTTCACCGAACCGCTTTTTGAATCTTTTCAGGAGTTCATTAAAGAATTTTTTCGACGATTCATCATATTTGAGTTTAATCCGTAGAATTCGACCCGGCTCCAAACAGTTGCCCGTCCAAACGTAACCGCTTTTGAACCCTTTGGTCTCTTTAATCTCCAACTCAGTTAAATATTCCTGATGGCGGATGGGCCTAGCAGCATCCATCTGCAGCCTATCTTTGAAATCATTGATGTATTTGCCTAACTCAAATCCCCCCACCCGGTGAGGCGCACCGGCAAAACATACACCATTTAAAATTAGAAAAATCATCGCGGTGAATATCATTGTTTGTTTTTTCATATTTCCTTAGACCTTTCATTCTTTCTCTTTTACTTTTACCGGCATTACAAATGCCTATTCCAGTTCTTTCCTTTACATCCTCGTTATGCTACGCTAAACGAGGACGAGAGGGGG
>CALANC010000352.1 GCA_937925895.1 uncultured Desulfobacterales bacterium | reverse complement strand
TCCATTTTTAGAGGAGATATGGGTTCTAGATATGCCAAAAAGAATGGTTTTTCTTTTAATTGTTCTTTATCACCTGCCACGATTGAGGCTATAGCATGTATGTGTTTAATATCTGCAAGGCTTGTGGCAGTAGCAACTATCGGTTTAGTCGTATTTCCGATCATTTCTGCAAATACAGCAGCATAAAGTCTATCGGGGTCATCCTCAGGAAGAGCCATGGACATAACAAAATTAAATCCGGATAGTGCATCCACTATTTTTACATTTTCTGAAACATCAGATTTGGTTGAAAGCCGAAGTTCTCCTGTTTGCTTATCAATGTTATATAGGGCATCAGATCCCGGACCAAAATAGGTTGTGCCAATTTTAAGCTGGATAGATTTATCTCCGTTTCGATCATATAACTGTATTTCAGGATGTGCTTTTTCCAAAGCTTCTTCAACCATGTTCCTTTTAATAAGGATTCTGCCTTCATCATCTTTTGTTGCACCGGCACCCAAATAAAGTGCTTCAGCTTCCTGGTGGTCTAAATAGACTCCTGTTTTTTCAAGAACCTGAATGGTGGCTTCATGTATCTTCTTGGCCTTTTCTTCTGGCAAAAACATAGAGTTGAACATTCGTTTCTTTCTCCCAGTCCTTTGTTCCTCATTCGATACTTTTTTATGCTCTGATCTAAAATACAAGTCACCTTAGCATTAAGAATCCTCCCTACCTCATCAACAAAATTCTTTCACACAACTTGATCTGCGCAATTTCACGTTAAAAGAATTGCCAGCCCTTTAGAAGTATTAAAGTGAAGTGGTAAAAATTCCCCTTTCTGAGCCCAAATAAAGGAGATTTAAAAATGTATACCGTAGCAGAAAGCATCTCAATATTTGTAGGGCCGGATATCAAGTAGCAACCATATTTCGGCAACCGACAACTTGGACTCAGATACTGGATGCCTATCGTATTGTCAAGAAGGCTATTTTCTCCAAACCGTCTGAAATGTGGTATTTTAAGAATAGAAAGCCTGACAGCCCAAGTGTTGTTTTTTAAATGAGCCTCTGCAGGGTAATCCAGATCCCTGATGCAACCTTTCGCACCGGGTTCCGTTTCAAAGACAAAATTCCATGTAGCTATAAAAGCCAAAATATCAGGGGCCTAAATTATTTGTGATATCGTTTTTCAATAAGGGCAAATCTTTTTTAAGAGACTTGCCTTTTCCATTTAAGAGATCAAAGGTTTTGACAAGTCCAATTTTCGTGAGGTACTTTCAATTTATTTTCAACCGGAGATAGTAAAATGAACATAATGGGCCAACCCTGGAAAATGGGAACCCTTAAAATTAAAAACCGTTTGGTGCGGAGTGCTACGGGAGAAGGATTGTCAAACGAGGATGGAACTCCCACCCAAAGACTGATCGATATCAGCGTTGAACTTGCCAGAGGAGGCGTGGGACTGATAATAGCCGGTACTGCGTATATCAGTCGTGAGGGTAGAGGGGATAAGAATACCACTGGAATAGATAATAATAGACTTATCGAACCTTTAAGCCGCTTGTGCCGGGCGGTTCACACGGCTGGCGGCACCCTAGCGGTCCAGTTATTGCATTGTGGTTCCACCCTAAATCCGGCAATTCTACCTGAAAAAGAAGTACTTTTCGGGCCTTCTGCAATGATTGATCCTGTATGTGGTCATCCGGTTGTAGAATTGAGCAAGGATCATATTCTAAGAATTGTGGACGATTACGCAAATGCGGCATTAAGAGCAAAAGAAGCCGGGTTTCGGGCAGTTCAGCTCCACGCTGCCCACGGGTATCTTATCAATCAATTTCTAAGCCCATCACGCAACCGGCGCAATGACCAATACGGCGGGCCTCTTAAACATCGTGCCCTATTGTTGTATCAAGTATATGAAGCTGTTCGCGGAGCGGTGGGCAAAGAATTTCCGATTTTTATCAAAATGAGTGCCTATGACGGATTTCCCGGTGGAGTAAAGCCAAAAGAGGCTGCACAGGTGGCGTCGACACTTGATGTCATGGGTATCGACGCCATTGAGGTTAGCGCAGGTACTCCCGAGGGTGCTAAAAAAGGCGGCTGGGATCATATCATTCCGGCGCCGTTCAAGGAAGGCTCTTTGTTGAAATATGCCTTGCAGATCAAGGAGAAGGTCAATTGTCCTGTTATCTCCGTAGAGGGGTGGCGGAACCCTTTGGAAATAACAAAAGCTTTAGAAAAAATAGATGCAGTCTCCATGAGTCGCCCCTTTATCAGGGAACCGAATTTGGTCAATCGATGGTTGGGTGGCGACCTTTCTCCTGCTCGCTGCATCTCCTGTAATGAATGTCTTGATTTAATAATGGAGTCAGGATTGGGCTGTGTTTTTCATAACCGCAACAAAGATGGAAACTCTTAAATTCCCGATAGGGGAGCTTAGCGTTATCAAACTGTGATGCCTCCAAAGAACCCGTAACGAATCCCGATTTCATGATACTACTATAAATGCACGTATTATGTCCAAAAAATCCCTCTGATATCATTTTTTTATAGAGCCAGATCCTCTTCGGAGGTTTTGTCCTTTCTATTTTCTTGATATATGCAATTGAAATGAACTGACTGAAACCAGCGATTATGGTAAGGTATCTGTACATATTATGCTCTTCCTGAGAGGCCTTCAATTTACGGCAATTGAAAGTGTTGGCACTCAATCTTGATCGGTCAACACCAAAACATTTGCAATTCCTTTTCACAATATGTTAGCTTAATTCAAGCACAGAATATCATCTGCCTAACGAACTCAATTCCTTATAAATTGTCTTGATTCTGTGCTAATTAACCCACCTTAATTTATTATTAACTTCAGGTTAGAGAATAAATTTTATGTAGTGTAAAGGCTCATACATGGTATTCTATCTGTACCAGAGAGCATGGGCCGTTTTTATTTTGTTAGCAATTGGAGGTAGTTTCGATGGAAACAAAACCATCCTATGAAGAATTGGAGCAAAGAAACAGAGCGCTGGAGAAGGAGGTTGAAAAGCTCAGGCAGGAAGATGGAATCCTCATTGAAAGTGAAATGAAATATCAAGTGATGCTAAAAAATCTTCCAAGTGTAGTCTTCAAAGGATTCAAAGACTGGTCTGTTGAGTTCACGGACAATAAAGTAGAGTCGTTAATGGGATATAGCCAAGAGGAATTTAACTCAAAGAAACTGAAATGGTCAGATTTAATTTTAAAAGAAGATATTGATGTTGCAAAAGAAAGTTTAATTGAAGCCTTAAAAAGCCGCGATGTATACACAAGAGAGTATAGAGTCAAGACCAGGTTGGGAGAAATCCTTTGGATACAAGACAGGGGGCAGATCATATATGACAAAAATGGTGATATTAAATATATAATCGGGACCTTTTTTGATATTACCGATCGAAAAAAAGCCAAGGAAACGTTGAAAAAACAAAACAAACAGCTCATGAAAGCCAGAAAGTTGGCCTCTTTGGGGGTCTTAACCGCAGGTGTAGCCCATGAATTAAATAATCCATTGAATAATATCTCCACGTCTATTCAGATACTTCTTGAAGAATTAGAAGATGATAATATTGAATATAAACAGAATCTGTTGTTAGAAGCGGAAAGTCAGGTTGAAAGGGCTAAAAATATAATTAAAGCGCTACTGGAATTTTCACATGAAAAGTCATTAAGTTTCAAACGAGTACAATTAAAAAACTTAATCAAAAATTCCATAAACCTGATCAAAGAAGAAATACCCAATGAAATCAGTATAAATATGAACGTACCCGAAAACATTGAAGCAAATTTGGATCCGAAACGGGTTCAACAAGTTCTCATTAACCTTATGTTAAATGGTATACAGGCGATGATGGAAGGGGGTGTCTTAACCATTAAGGCCTGGGAACGAATAGAAGATGATACAAAAATGCTATATTTTCAGGTTCAAGATACAGGCCATGGTATCTCCAAACAAGATGTTAAAAAGATCTTTGATCCTTTTTTTACCACAAGGGATGTGGGACAAGGCTCCGGTTTAGGCCTTTCCATCTCTCATAGTATTATTGAACAGCACGGGGGGCGCATAGAGGTTGAGGGTGTTTCAGAAAAAGGATCAAAAT
>CALANC010000351.1 GCA_937925895.1 uncultured Desulfobacterales bacterium | reverse complement strand
AGCAGATCATTTTTGAAAAGTCCCACCGCAAAAATAACGAGAGGGATAAAGCTTAAATTTCCCGGTGGGTAAACAGATAGCCCGAGAGTGGGGAAGATGTTAAGCCCGTTCATAAAACCCATCATTCCGAATCCGGCAAATAGATATTTCAATCTATTTTTTCGAAGGCCGTATGTTTCTTTTTTGATAGCAACATATATCTGTATGAGCACATAAATCGTAACAAGCAGTCCGGCTAAACCGAAAAAGGGATAAAGAATTCCGCCTTTGGCAAAATAACCGAAATAGTGTTTCTGCATAGATTCGATATAGAGCGATGTTGGGGTGATACACATGAGAATAAATGCATAGACATATGCGGTCTGAATGAGCCATCTTCGCCCTGAAATCTTGAGATAAGCATGGAAAAAATGAATGTATAATGGGAAAAGATAAACAATGAAGAAATGATCAACTCGGCTGACTACAAGGGCTGTATTAGCTGATTCTAGATTAAAGGCCAAAATTATATCAATGTATAGAAAAGATCCGAGCACGCAGATGGAAAAAAAAAGAATATTTATTTTTGTTCTGTGACCGCGACAAACGGTCATGATTGCAAGACCGAGAAAGCATAGTAAGGTTAGTATAGGCGGGATATTATAGATATTCATATTAGGAGGTTACATATCCAGCATTTCATAGGCATGATCAAGAGTGGTCTGGGTAATTTTTTCACCACCCAACATCCTTGCTATTTCTTGGACACGTTCTTTTTTGTTTAAAGCTTTTATAATGGTTCGGGTTCTGCCTTCTGAAACCAGTTTTGAGATATTGAAATGATGGTTTCCAAATTTGGCGATTTGGGGCAAATGGGTGATACAGATGACTTGATGATAACCGGCAATAGAAGAGAGTTTTCTACCAACGGTTTCGGCGACACTACCCCCTATTCCGGCATCGACTTCATCAAAAACAATGGTCTCAAGTGCATCGATTTTGGCCAGTATCGCTTTTACAGCGAGCACCATTCTAGAAAGTTCACCGCCCGAGGCAATATTGGCAAGGGGTTTCAACGGTTCTCCCACGTTTGGAGCAATCAGGAAGGTTGCTTGATCTATTCCCGTTGCGTTGATAGCGTTCCCGTTTTGAGTGAGATATTGATCGGTGTTTTCATCCATCGGTGGGTTGTGTAATGACACCTGGAATGTTGTTTGCGGCATCTTTAACGTAGCCAGTTCTTTTTCTACTTTTTTGGCAAAATTTTTTGCTACCTGTTTTCTCTTAGTGGATAGGGATATGACCAATTTGGCTAATTTGTCGTGCAGCTGAGAAAGTCTTTCTTCCCTGTCTGCAATAAGGGTGGATATATTTTCAATCTCCAAAAGTTGTTTATCAATGGATTCAAGGTGTGAAAGGACATCATCTAAAGACGTACCATATTTACGTTTGAGTTTGGCAAGAATGTCAAGACGCACTTCCACTTCTTCGAGTCGATTTTCATCCATTTGAATTTTACTAAGATAAATTCTTAGTTCTTCAACCATATCCTCTAAATGAAAGGTCGTTCCAGCCATACGCTTCGCCTTGGAAGAGAGTTCAAGGTCTATCTTGGCAGCCCTTTCCAGTTCTTTTTTCGCTGTAACAAGACGCTCAATAGCTGCTCCCTGGGAACTATAGAGCGATTCAATTATTGAATTAATTGTATGATAAAGCGCTTCTCCATTTTTTAATCGCATTCGCTCTTGTTCAAGCTGGGTATCTTCTTCCAATTTAACTGATGCTTCCATGATCTCCTTTTTCTGGAATTGAAGCAGCTGAATCTGTTCGTCCTGGCGATCTCTTAAGGCCTTCAGGTCATTCACATCCTGTATCAATGGTAGTATTTCATGAAAGCATTTGTAAACTTTTTCACGTAAGGGGAGCAAATCTCCAAACTGATCGAGGATCAACAGGTGCTGATCGTCTTCCAATAATCCCTGATGGGCGTGTTGTCCGGAAATGCTTGCCAAATTCTTGGTGATGGAATTCAGTTGCTGAATGGTTGCCAGTCGGCCATTTATGTAAATACGATGTCTGTTACTTCGGGAAATAATTCTTCTTATCAATAATCCATCTTCAGGATCATAACCGTTTTTTTCCATGATCCCAATCACTTTGCTTTGATTGGTAATTTGAAATAGCGCCTCGAGTTCTGCAGTTTCATTCCCGTTACGTATGAGTCTGGTAGTTGCCCGACTTCCGAGCAGGAGATTAACTGCATTTACGATTATTGATTTACCAGCTCCAGTTTCTCCGCTCAAGATGGTTAGGCCATCTGAGAAGGATATATTCAGGTCGTCGATAATAGCAAAGTTTCTGATGTTAAGTTCTTGAAGCATTTTTATCTTACGGCTAAAAAGCTTGACCGCTCCTCATGCAGTTTAATGCGGGGCTTCTGAAAAAGCTTTTTTTGCTGTAGCAATATCGTCCACGTCTCCCATGACAATGAGTGTCATTCCCGGTTTTAATATCTTTGTGGCAGGAGGATTAAACTCTATTTCCTGGGCAGGAAGTTTCAAACCAAGAACAAGCAACCTGAATTTTTTTTGTAGTCCGGATTCTGCAATGCTTTTCCCCGAAACGCTTGAATGTCCTGTTATCACGAGTTGGTGGATTCTTAAATGTCCCTGACTGCTGCGCAGCATGCTGTCAAGAAAATCAACCACGGTAGGCCGGAGCATCTCGGATACCATGCGTAAGCCGCCAATATAGTTCGGGGACACAACATTATTTGCACCAGCTGTTTTGAGCTTCAATTCCAGTCTTGGATCTATCATCCTGCTTATTATTCGTATTTTTCTATTGATCATTCTAGCTGTCATGGTGACATACAGATTGTCCTTGTCAGACGGTAGGCTGATGATAATACCAGATGCCTTTTCGATTCCTGCAGCGACAAGGTTCTGATCATCGGTTGCATCGCCTTTAATATAAAGAAGGTTTTCATCTATTACTCTGGACCGTTCGATATTATCTTCATCCTGTTCTATCAAAACCACAGCCTCTTTGTTTTTGATAAGTTCTTCGAGGACATGACGTCCGGTTTCGCCGCCGCCACATACGATATAATGGTTATTTAATTTTTTAATCTGTTTATCCATCTTTTTTTTCCTTAAGATTCCCGAAAGTTCGCCTTCTACAAGTACTGCCGCAAATGTGCCGAGCCCATATAAAATAATTCCCATACCGAAGGTGATCAGAATCATAGTGAATATTTGAGCTGAAGTATTACCGGTAATTTCGAGAACTTCACCGTAGCCCACACTGGTTATGGAGATAACTGTCATATAAAGACAGTCCAAAAAATTTTGCTTTCCGCCAAAGAGGATATAGTAGCCGAAGCTTCCTATAATGATCACCAAAAATATGGCAATCAGTATAAAATGAAGTCTTTTTTTAATGCTCATTTTTCAAGAAAAGGGTCTATGCAAGTGCTTTCGCAGTGTTGAATCCAAGCTCGAAGGCCTTTATGTTGAATTCAACAAATTTTTTTTTGGTTCTATTGACGATTGCTTTTTTAATATTGTCGCTTGACAGAGGGGTTTTACCGGACTGAACCAGCGCACCCAGTAGGACCATATTCGTGGACATTACATTTCCCGCCTCCATTGCCAGTGCCGTAGCGTCAAAAGCAATAAGTTTTGCCGTTTTGGCCCTTATTAACGCCTGTATGCTTTTCAGATTTGGATAAACCCCGCTTCCCAACGTTACCGTAAACGGGGAAAGTTGGGCAAGATTGGAAATAACGATTGTATCAGAATTACATTTGTTTAGAGCTCTTAAAGTTTCCAAAGGTTCGAAACCTAAAAGTACATCTGCCTCACCGTCTGCGATAATGGTGCTTTTAGCATTTCCGAATACGATAGCCGACTCGACAACTCCCCCCCTTTGAGCCATTCCGTGTATTTCACTCATGCGGATGGGAATGTCGGCAAAAAGAGCGGCATCTCCAATGACCTTGGAAGCCAGAAGGTTTCCCTGGCCGCCAACGGCAACAATAATCAATCTGGTTGTATCCATTCGTATTTATCCTTAGTAAAATCATTGACGATTATCCCCAATCCCTATTATTTCAAATAATTGTAGAAAACCAGACGCAAATTAACTGTCTTTTAAAGGCAAAATCGCGTGTTCCGGACAAATCTGGGCACAGACCGTGCAACCCGAACACAAGACGGGATCTATTATTACTTGGTTATCTTTAATGAAAAAGGCCGGACATGCAAGTTTGCTGATGCAGTCTCGGTGATTTTTGCATTTTTCAGTGACATAAAAAGGTTTTCCTTTTTGTTTTTTCAAGCTTTTGCCATACAGGGTACATAATTCTCTCGAAATAATGACTGAAACCCCCTCATAATTCAATGCCTCTTTGATAGCGGTCACGCTTTTTTTCACCCTGTACGGCCTGATGACGGTTATATGGGATACCCCTGCTGCTTTGACGATTTCTTCGATGGACACCCGGTTGTACCCTTCAAGATTCCTTTTTTGCATATCAACACCAGGATGTGGTTGGTTTCCCGTCATGGCGGTCGTCCCATTATCAAGGATTACCATAGTAAAATTATGGTTGTTGAATACGGCGTTGATTAGACCTGGTATCCCAGAATGAAAAAAGGTGGAATCTCCTATGAAAGAGATGACTTTTTTGTTGGTAATCTTTGAAAATCCACATGACGACCCGGCAGAGGATCCCATACATATTAAAAAATCTCCCATAGAAAGCGGGGGCAGGAATCCCAGGGTGTAACATCCAATATCCGTCGGACAGATTGTCTCCATCCCTTCCGAGGCTTTTTTTACTGCATAAAAGGTGGCTCGGTGGGGACATCCGGCACACAGGCTTGGAGGCCGTTGGGGTATTTCAGGTAGGTCAGAAAGATTTATGGTTTTCTTTGAACCTTGAGGTAGATCAAAATAGGTCGCTATGGACTGCCTCACCAAGGCCGGGTTAAATTCGTAAAGGCGTGAAAAAAGATTTTGGCCTTTTCCTTTTATTGAAATTACCGCTCCATCTTCCTGGGCGAATGCCTTAATCGCCTCTTCCATATAAGGCTCTCCCTCCTCGACAACCAACACCTTTTCGCACCCTCTCAGAAAATGTTTAATCATGGCTTGCGGCATAGGATGGGAAAAGCCAATTCGAAGTATTTTAATCTGATCTTCTGCGTTCAAATCTTTTACTGCATCAGCTACATAGCTGTAACTTACGCCATTACAAATGATGCCCAATGGGCCGTTACCGGTGAGAAAATTGAATTCGCTTTTTTCAGAAATTTTTTCAGCTTTTTCAAGGGTCTTCAACAATTTTGCGTGAAGATTTCTAGAAACAGCCGGGACGGTAACATAATTGAAAGGGTCCTTGGTAAATTCTCCCTGCATTTTGGATTTGGGTATTTTACCGAAAGAAACGCTGGCGGTGGAGTGATTGATCCTGGTGGTGGTTCTGAAAAGAACCGGCTGTTGCAGTATTTCAGAGATATCGAAGGCATAGAGAACCATATCTTTTGCTTCTTCTACCGAAGAAGGTTCTACCATGGGAAGGCCTGAAATCTTGGCGTAATACCGGTTATCCTGTTCATTTTGACTTGAAAACATGTAAGGGTCATCTGCTGAAATGATCACCAAGCCACCTTTAACACCAATATAAGCAAGGGTTAAAAGCGCATCTGCAGCCACATTCAATCCCACATGCTTCATGACACACAGGCTGCGGACACCTGAGTTTGCTGCGGCAGCGGCCACCTCAAGCGCCACCTTCTCGTTGGTGCTGTATTCAAAATATAGATCGGTTTCTCTGGATATCTGGAATAAAGTCACAGAAATTTCTGAAGATGGTGTCCCTGGATAAGTAGTTGCAACGGCAGTGCCTGCCTCAATAGCCCCACGAGCAATCGCTTCATTTCCTAAAAGCAGCATTTTTTGTCCAGAGTGTTCGGTGAGTAATTTATGCATGGTTTTTTTCCTTGGCCGGGGATGAGCCGTTAGAGATAATATTCAATTTTCTCAACCCCACCGGTGTTTATAAATTATTTTCAATCTATCGTAAAATATTCGAGTCAATATACCAGCATTATTAATGGTGTAAAGAATTTTCTGTTCTTGAATAGCGATTTAAAGGGCTTTACAAATATTTGGCCATGATTTATATTAAAATCTTCGCCAAAGATCAGTTAATATTGAGAATATATTTGTTTTCAATAAGTTATAGAATACCATAGATATTTAACTGGGGCGTGTTGAAGGATCAGAATGAAAAAACCAATTCCGCTTGTTATTGCCACCCGCAACAAGGGAAAAACAGCTGAAATCAGAGATCTGTTAAAAGGTTTTCCTGTTGATATAAAAGATCTGGATAATTTTGGTCCTATCCCCCATCTGGAAGAAGACGGCGATTCATTTGATGAAAATGCTTATAGAAAATCAAGTTTTACAGCCAGAATTTTAGGACTGCCGGCATTGGCCGATGATTCAGGTCTCTTGGTTGAGGCGCTAGATGGTGCTCCGGGCGTACACTCAGCACGTTATGCGGGACAACGGGCGACCGATGAGCAGCGGTGTATAAAATTGCTCCAAGAAATGGAAGGTAAATTCAACCGCAGAGCAGCCTTTGAATGCGTCATCTCAATTGCTGTGCCGGCCGGTCCTGCATTGACATATGAAGCTCGTTGCGAAGGCTTGATTGCCGAACAGCCTGCCGGGTCAAATGGATTCGGATACGATCCGATTTTCTTTTACCCACCCTATAAAAAGACCTTTGCGGAAATGACCCGGAAAGAAAAGAGCCTGGCAAGCCATAGAGGCAAAGCATTTGCAGAATTGAAAAATGAGTTTGACAAAGTGGTGATATGGATACGCCAGAATTTGCCTGTTTAGAAAAAATTCAACCTTCGAGGAGTTTGATATGATAGCAGATTTAATCAAAAAAAACAGGAGCTGCATAAGATTTTACCAGGAAGAAGTTGTGGGCCTTGAAACTTTAAAAGACCTGGTTGATTTGGCTAGACTTTCCGCCTCGGCGGCCAATTTGCAACCGTTGAAATACATCCTTTCCACAAATCCAGACAAAAACGCCCTGATATTTTCATGCCTTGGGTGGGCAGGATATCTGAAGGACTGGCATGGACCCCAATATGGGGAGAGACCTTCGGGGTACATCATCATTCTTTGTGATCGTGAAAAGGCGACGGAATGGATTGGATATGACTGCGGTATCGCCAGCCAAAGTATTCTTCTCGGAGCCAGAGAAATGGGACTTGCCGGCTGCATGATCGGTTCGATAAACCGGAAAAAGCTCCGGGAGATATTGAAAATCCCTGTTCACATAAAAATTCTCCTTGTTATTGCGATCGGAAAACCGAATGAAGAAATTGTTATAGAAAAGGTAGATCCAATTAATAATATCCGGTACTGGCGCGATGAGAAGGGGGTTCATCATGTGCCCAAGAGGAATTTAAAAGACATTATCATTGGTCTATACTCATAGCAAAAGGAGATTTTCATGTTACAAAAAAAGAAAGGGATTGATATTGTAATTGAAATAGGGGGCATTACAACTTGGCAAGCAGCGATGCAGCTTTTTGAAGATAAATTGGACCAAGAAAATCTAGTCAGAATAAAAAAAATAAGGCATCCCGAGGTTGTTCTTAAGATCGCCAATGCCATAGCAATGTGCGAACCCGATTCGATTTTCATCAATACCGGATCTGAAGCAGATAGAAAGTTTATTAGAGAAATGTCTTTAACAAACGGGGAGGAAGCAAAACTCCCTATGGAAGGACATACGATTCATTATGATCTGAAAGAAGAACAGGGACGGATTATTGATCGCACCTTTTATATAGCCAATGAAGGGGAAGAGATCAGTTCTCTAGCCAATAAAATAGATCGAGCCGATGCGCTTAAAGACGTTCGGGATAAGATGTCAGGCATTATGCATGGCAAAACCATGATAATCGGTTTTTATATGCGTGGCCCTATCGGCTCTCCCTCGTCAAACCCGGCTCTGGAGATTTCAAGTTCGGCATATGTGTCCCATAGTGCAGAAATCCTTTACAGGAATGCATTTGCTGATTTTGACAATGAGATGGATCGTTTAGGTCATTTCTATGCCAACATACACAGTGAAGGTCTAAATAGACCCGAAGACCTACCCAATGCGCGTGTGTATATGGATCGGAGTTTTCGAACCACATATAGTGTTAATTGTACCTATGCCGGCAATACCTTATTGATGAAAAAGGGTAATCATCGCTTCTCTGTCGACAAGGCCGTATATGAGAACATGGGTAATGAGCTGTCAGAACATATGTTTATTACCGGTATCGACGGGCCTGGAAGCCGCATCACCTGGTGTACCGGTGCAGCCCCTAGTGGATGTGGCAAAACGACTACTGCCATGGCCGGCAATCACTTTGTTGGTGATGACTTGGCCCAAATGTGGATCGATGAGAGCGGCAGCATCCGCTCAATAAACCCGGAGTGTGGTATTTTCGGTATTGTTGAAGATGTAAACTGGGAGGGTGATCCCAATCTTATGGAGCTGTTAAGGAAACCGGGGACGGAAGTTATATGGTCGAATGTTCTCATTGATGAAAATGGAGTGCCGCGCTGGACGGGAGACGGCGATGAGCCTCCGCTGAAAGGTACCAATTTTCAGGGGTTATGGGAAAAAGGCATGACAGATGAAAATGGGATAGAGATACCAATATCTCACCCCAATTCAAGGTGCACTTTAACATCCACCGCCCTGAAAAATTATTCCGAAAAAGCAGAAGATCCGAGTGGAGTTGAAACCAGAGTGATTACATACAGCGGTAGAGACGGAGATTCCATGCCTCCTGTTTGGGCGGCTAAAAACCCAGACTATGGTGTCGCTATCGGTGCGTGCATTGTTTCAGCTGCTACAGCGACGGAAGTAGGAGCAACCGGAGTTAAAAGAGCACCATGGGCCAATGCGCCATTCATTCCAGGTTCATTGGGTGATTACATGGAGGGCCAATTTAAATTTTTTGGGAATGAGAAAATCGCAGAGGATAAAAAGCCGGTAATGGCAGGCCTGAATTATTTCTTAACCGATGAGTCCAGAGGCGGGATTTCTAAAAAACTGCTCGGAGAGAAAAGAGACGTAAAAGTCTGGCTGGCCTGGTTAGAAAGACGTGTTCATAATGAAGTCGATATCATTGATACGCCAATTGGATACCTGCCAAAATTTGGTGATCTTAAAGATTTGTTTCAGTCCATAATCGCCAAGGAATATACCAAAGAACTATATGTTAAACAATTTTCTTTGTATATTGACAATATTATTGCCAGAATAGATTTACAGTTAGAGGCCTATGGAAAAGAACCTAATATTCCAGAGCGACTGTTTGAAGTCCTTAATGAACAAAAGGAAGAACTATTGGCGCTAGGAGATACATTTGGAAACATAATCACACCATTTCAGCTCGAAGAATATTCATCTTCTTGATTCTGTAATCGCAATAATCTGAGGAGTGACGGGATAGAAATCTGTGCCGGCTAAAAACAGCAAACCCATACTCAGAGTACTTTGCAGCAGGCGTATGCTGGTTGCTCTCTCGATGGGTTTTGCCTGCGGCTTACCCCTTCTTTTGACGATATCGGTACTTCAGGCGTGGATGAAAGAATCAGGAGTAGATCTGACCATGATCGGAATGATGGCTCTGGTGGGTCTTCCTTATACCTTGAAATTCATCTGGGCGCCTGTTCTAGATCGTTTTACTCTACCTTTCTTGGGCCGCAGAAGAGGATGGCTCTTAGTCGCTCAAATAGCATTGTTGTTCTCAATTTCGGGCCTTGGTTTCACCGATCCGGGGAAAAACCCTTGGATGGTAGCGTTTGCAGCATTTCTTGTCACCTTCTTTAGTGCGTCACAAGATATTGTTGTGGATGCCTATCGAAGAGAGGATCTACCTGATGAGGAATTGGGGTTGGGGTCTTCTCTGTATATCAACGGATACAGAATGGGAATGTTGCTGGCGTCCGGTGGGGGTCTGATTATGTCGGATCATATGCCGTTTTCCACGGTGTATCAGATCATGGCACTCTGTCTGTTACCCGGCATTGCCACTACCCTCCTGGCACCAGAACCCAAGATTTATACTGAAACCCCAAAAACATTAAAGGAAGCTGTTTTTGAACCTCTGTTGGAATACTTTAGTCGACAGGGTTCTTTGTGGATATTGGCCTTTATTCTTTTTTATAAGATCGGTGACACCATGGCCAGTACCATGACCACACCCTTTTATCTGGAAATAGGATTTTCAAAAACCCAAATCGGTACTGTAGTGAAATTATTCGGTTTCTGGGCAACCATCGCCGGTAGTCTGGCCGGCGGTGTCATAATGCTTCGTCTCAAAATAAACCGCAGCCTGTGGGTATTTGGTTTCCTTCAGGCGATTTCCACAGCCTGCTTTGCAATTTTGGCGCGGATCGGAAGTAGCGTTCCTGCTTTAGCATCTGTTATTGCTTTTGAAAACTTTAGCAGTGGTATGGGGACTGCTGCATATGTTGCATTCATGGCGAGCATCACCAATAAAAAATTTACCGCCACACAATATGCGCTGTTAAGCAGTTTAATGGGAGTTCCGAGGGTCATTGCCGCGGCACCTACTGGCTTTCTGGCAAAAAATTTGGGGTGGGAGAGTTTTTTTATTGCCTGTACCCTGATCGCAACGCCCGGCATGTTGCTATTATTGAAATTTGCACCATGGCATCCAAAAGGGACGGAATTCGCAATTTAAATAAGATTGACGAATTCAATCAGATGGATTGTGAAACATGAACGACAACGATGACAGGAAAAATGCCTTAGCACGGGCACAAGATTTATCTGAGCAAAGAAGAAAGCTCTTTCAATTGACTCCTGAAAAGGCAATGGATGCTATCCTCGATTCACCCCATCCCGCGGCTCTGGTGCATTCGTTTGCTGAAGAGGATTTTTATTTTTTGGTTCATGACATCGGGCTGGCAAATTCGCATCTGTTGTTATCCCTGGCATCGGACAAGCAATGGGAGTACATTGTTGACCTGGAAGTCTGGGAAAAAGACAGAATTGAAATAACCTCAGCTACAAGGTGGCTTGACCTGCTTTTTAAAGTCGATCCACAACGCTTTATACGATGGATTCTCGACCAAAGAACCGAATTTATGGAATTTTATCTGTTCAAAAATATTGAGGTAAAGATCAGGGAGACCGATCAGGATCCATCCGATTTTGGTGATGAATTTTTTACCCTCGATGATACGCTCTACGTAAGATTTCTTGACGATCATTTTGGTTTTGATCTCGATGAACATGATTCAGAAAGGATTTTAATAGAGCAACGAGATTCGTTTCTCTCTAAATTTTTTGAGGTGCTTGCAGACTTTGACAATGTCACCTATCAAAAGGTTCTGTTGGAATCATCCAGTGTTATCCCGGCAGAGTCTGAAGAGGAAGCCTATCGTCTGCGAAATGTAAGATTAGCTGAAAAGGGATTTCTACCTCATGAAGATGCTATTGGGATATATCAACCGCTAAGCTCGTGGAAATTTGCAAAACAAACCCAAAAATTTACCACAACAGATTCCGGTCGAAAGCTATTTCTTCCTGTACCGATCTACCCGGCCGGAATGTTGGAAGAAGAGAATTTATTCACCGAGTCGTTAAAAAGATTGGCAAGAGATGATGTTCTTGAACAGATCGAAGTTGAGTTTGCCGGCATGTGCAATCTGATAGTCGCGGCGGATCAAAAGACTGTAAGAGAGAGAGACGAGTTGAAAGGTGTCGTTAAAAAGGTATCCGGATACATAAATATTGGACTTGAAAGGCTATCCAAAGCCAACGGGGAAATGGATGCTGATGGTTGCGCTGTCTATTTGCAGCAATACCCGCTTGCTAGTATTTTCAAATTGGGATACGGACTGGCAC
>CALANC010000350.1 GCA_937925895.1 uncultured Desulfobacterales bacterium | reverse complement strand
TCCTTTTACCAATCCTGTGACGTTGTTTTTTTTACCTTCAATCAGAATTTCAACTATTTTACCAGGATATTTTTTTAAAAAATCTCTTTTTTTAACATTGCCGAGTAATCGCATTTTTTGGCACCGGTCTTTTATGAATTTTGCAGGGATTTTTTGCGGGTAATTGCTGGCAGGTGTCCCTTTGCGGGATGAAAAAGGAAAAACATGTAAATAAGTTACAGGCAATTTCTCGATTAGAGAATAGGTATTTTCAAATGCCTTTTCGGTTTCTCCCGGGAACCCTAACATGACGTCAACACCTATGGCGGCATCCGGAATCGATTCCTTGATTGTCAAAATCAAATCCCTGAATAAGAAGCTCGTATAGGGACGGCGCATTTGCTTTAAAACATGATCATCGCCACTTTGTAAAGGAATGTGGAAATGACTGCAAAACATGTCCCTATCTGCGACGGTTTGTATGATGTCTTCCGTGAGCTCGAGCGGTTCTATAGAGCTCAGACGAACTCGGTGGATAGTTTGTGACGCATAAATACGGTTTAACAGTTCGGTCAAGCTTGTTGGCGGTGAAAGATCGATCCCGTAAGCGCCAAGATGTATCCCGGAAAGAACGACTTCATGATAGCCTGCTTGCGTTAGCAGATTGATATGGTTTAATACGTTTTCAGGACGCATGCTGCGGCTTGGGCCCCGGGCAAAAGGGACGATACAGTAGGTGCAAAAGGCGTCACAGCCGTCCTGAATTTTCAGAAATGGCCTGGTTCTGCTCCCAAGTGCAATTGCTGGTGATTCTTTGAAATGGTGTTCATGAAGAATGTTTCCCCTGCTTATGGTCAGGGGGTCGATATCTTTTTCTTTTGGAGATAGCACCATCTCCGGGATTTTATATTTGTCAGCATGTCCGATGATATGGTGCACACCTTTTATATCCTTGATTTCATCGGGTTCGGTCTGAGCATAACAACCGGTTACAACAATACGTGCCCCGGGATTGGACCTTATTTGCTGTCGAACCGCTTGCCTCGATTGCATGGAAGCTTTTTGGGTGACGGTACATGTATTGACAATGCATAAATTTGCATTTTCGTCACTTTGTATTGGAACACATCCGAATTCTTTGAGGTGTTGGGAGATGGCATCCGATTCATACTGATTTACCTTACACCCCAGCGTGATGATAGAAAATCTGGGAACCGAATGCCCAGTGAAAATGTTTGTTTGCTTTTTCATGACTTAATAGCACTACACGGAAATCCGGCCCCCTCCAAGGACTTCATCACCTCGATAAAAAACTGCGCTTTGCCCGGGGGTAACAGCGGCTTCCGGTTTTTCAAACCTGACGATTGCTGTTTTTTCGCTTGTGGGAAAAAGGGTGGCGGCCGTTTCTCGATGTCGATACCTGACACGCGCAAGCACTTTAACCGGGCCCTCTGGTTTTTGATCAATCCAATTAATATTGACAACCTTGCATTCCGAAGAGAGTAAATCTTTTTTAAATCCAACCTTAAGTCTATTCTGATCGGGGTCTATAGCGACAACATAATAAGGTTCTGAAGCCGGGCAATTAATGCCGCGTCGCTGTCCGATGGTAAAAAGATGAAGTCCGGCATGTTTGCCGATGATGTTACCCTTTACGTCTTCAATCAGACCTGGCTTTGATTCAAATCCCTTTTGCCGGGCGATGAAATCTCCATAGCTGCCGTTTTTGACAAAGCATACATCCTGGCTTTCTTCCGTGGTAATCGCTGCAAGTCCCTTTTTCCCTGCAAGTTCTTTAACTTCAGATTTAGTCTTATTCCCGAGGGGGAAGATAGTTCCGGCCAGTTGTTGTTGATTCAGACCGGCAAGGAAATATGATTGGTCCTTAATTGGATCAACGCCTTTAAAAAGGTGAAACCTTCCCTTTTCATCCTTTTTTATCCTGGCGTAGTGACCTGTCGCCAGCGATGTCGCGCCAAGTTGGCGGGCGAATGTTAGAATACTCCCGAATTTAATTGACGGATTGCACACCATGCACGGGTTGGGGGTTTGTCCGGTCTGATAGGTTTGAATAAAATAATCGACAACAGTGGTCTTAAAATTGCTGCTACAGTCAATGATTTTGACTTCGATCCCAAGTTTGTAATCCAGGTAAGAAATGATTTCTTCGGGCCGTATTTTTGGAGCAGACAAGGGAGGTATCTGTTTGTTTGAGCGGTGAGGGTATTCATTTCCATCAGGTGTTTGGTGCTCAAATCCCGTAAGAAAATGAACCCCTATAACGTGGTGTCCATCTTTTTTTAACAGATAGGCGGCTGTCAGAGAATCTATACCACCACTCACCGCGACGGCTGTTGAGTGTTTCATTTATAATAAGTTCTTCTCCAATTAAGTTGGAGAAGAGGATTCGAGGGTTCAAGGATTCAAGGGTCCAAGTGTTTGTTTTCCAGGGATCCTATCAACGCTTTAAGCATCGTTTAAACTTCTTCTATTTTATCTTTAAGAATCTTTACATTTTCTTTTTTTCGTAATTTTAATCACCTGAAAGCAGGATCTGGATCTCAAAAGTTTTGGATCTCTATAATTATTAAGTATTTCACTTGAATCCTTGGCCCCTTGACCCCTTGAATCCTTTCAAAATCATCGATTCTTTTAGAGATGATTCTTAAAAAAAGGCTTTATTTGTGGGACGAATTTCCATTGCGCGAGTTGGACAGGCAGGCACACAAAGCTCACATACGGAACATTTTTTCTGGTTAAAATCAACGGACATTTCTGGTCTGTGTACGGAGAGTGCTCCGGTCGGGCATACCGCCGTGCAGGAACCACAATGGGTGCATTTTTTCGTGACACGCTTTATTTCCTGGGATGCATTTTGAACATGGACTCCCTGCTCTTTTAGATATTTTATCCCTTCTTTGTAGTTTTTTTTGGAACCGTACAGCTCCAGGACCATGATGCCTTCTTTTCTTGGAAATATAGAAGCATTAAGAATGTTGAACGTCAGGTCATAATCTTTTGCCAGATGACAAACGATAGGTTTTTCTACCTCTGTCTTGGGGAAACGAAGAATAAGTATTTTTGAATACACGCCGGACCTCCAAAAAATCCTTTATTTTTTTCATGCAAGGTAATAACCTAA
>CALANC010000349.1 GCA_937925895.1 uncultured Desulfobacterales bacterium | reverse complement strand
AATGAGGTTTTCGCCAAGTTTACCTCTCTCCAATATATTTCCCCGCATTGAAGTGTTGGTTTTTCCCATAAACCTGTTATCTTTACCAATTTGCCTAAATCTATAGTTAGACTTAACAATTCTACTATCCAACTTTACATTACCACTAATCTCAAAATCTGATTTGTCCCATAAATCCACATCGAACTTGTTTGTTTGACAACAGTGCAATCCGCTGCCATCAAGACCGATATTCCTTGCTAACGATTTTTTTGGGTATATAGTATATTTTTCATTCAAAAACTGATGGTAGAAAATTTTTACATCGAATGCATCCATTTTACCCGCGGCATCCAATAAAATCATGTTTAGTAAATCTTCACCATATTTTGATAGTTCTTCAACTTCTCTCTTATTTGAAAATCTACTCAGCACCTCAGCATTATCTAAATATGAAATCTTTTTAAACCGATCATGCCAGATACCATATCCCCAAGCACAGGCTCTCCGTAAAATAAACATATCTAGACTATAGTCGGAGGGAATATTTATTGGTGGAGAGTATCCGCTAATGCTGAAAATTCTCTCATCTTTTTCATAAAAATTTAATGACTTATTCATAAACCTGAGAAAACCTGGAGCTGTAACAATGTCCTCTTCCAGAACAATACAGCGACCATATTTATCAAGTAAATGTTTAACACCACTACTCGTATTTGTTACATAACAATTCGTTTCTCGCTCAATGATATTTACAGATTTAAATCCATTTATGCTGTGGATATACTCTCTTACCTCTGATATCTTATCTTCATCGCCCGGTTTTGCAGCATCAGAAAATATATAGAGTTCACTCTCTTTTGCTAAAGTGTTATTTTGCAAGGCCTCAATAGTTTGCTTTAAATGGGCTTTTCTTGAATAGGTACTTATTCCAATTGGCGCTAAGCTGCTCAACTCAATACCTCCTTAATAAAAAATAATTAAACATATAATTGCTCCGCCGCTATTTCCAAACAGCGCCACAAAAACCAAAAGCTCCAAATCCGTTGCCAGAATAGAAAAGAAATCTTTGATCATCCACATCAATAACGGCAGGATAAGCCTGCATCTTATTGTCAAAATCCTCGGACCCAAATGAAATTCCTGCCAATGAGTCATTTCGTAGCCATATGGTCGGCTCATCTGCAGAAGCCTCAGCGTAACCAATCCGATAACTGTCTACTCCGTCGCGAAAGTCATTGCTGCCCCTATAACAAAACCACATTTTGAGGATCTCATTGTCTTTCACTACGGTTGCCCGCGCAGTCGCTTCTTCAGGGAAGGCACCGTTAATACATGTAACATTATCCCTTTGCCAGGATAACCCGTCAGATGATGTTGCATATTTGATAACATAGAGAGGTTCCTGTCTTCCATTTACTTCTTTCCAGCCTGTCCCAGAGGTGTACCACATGTGCCATACATCCCTTTCCCGGAATATACCGGGTGTAATGGTAAAATAGGGGTCATACTTATTACGATCCAAAATTGGTCCTTCAAACATTTTTTCAAAATTCACCCCACCATCATGACTGACTGCAACTCCTAATGCATTACTCCAGGGAACTGTGTTGCGGACATTGTACCCGTTGTAATAAAGCAAAGTACTACCTTCTTTGTGTACGACACAAGTGCCTACCGTTCCACAATCATCAAAAGTCCCCACTTTTCCAATATCCAGCAAAGGTCTGTCATGGATAGATAGAATTTCCCTCGGATCTTGACGATCAACATCTATATAGCTTATCCGGCTTTGCCCATTTAAATCCCGTCCCGTATAGAAAATTCGAAGTCGATCTTCCAGCAAAAGTGGTGTCGGCAAAAGAGCATGACTTTTCAACCATGGTATGTCATGTACCCGAATATCAAAAATCAGTCCAAGTTTTTCCCAGGCCATAATATTCTCCAATTGATTAAAACTAAGGCAACAATTTCCCCAAAGACCAAAAATCAAGCATCCACCAGTGGCTTATATGCTGCCCTTCAACAGACATGCCTAACTTCTCATAAAATTTAACTGCCTCCGGTGTAGATGCCGTAAGTTTAACTTTATGACACCCCATTGAGTAATATGCCTTGCAGGCTTGCTTAAAAAGGGCTTTACCAAGTCCTCTACCTCGGAACTCTGAAGAAATGATTAGCCATATGATTGTACCAACGCCACCTTCCGGTGATGAACCTATCATAGCTCCGCCGAGACACCTATTTTTTGATGCAATATATACGGGAGTATCCGGACATTTTATCTTTCGAAATAACTCTTCGTCCGTAAAACTTTGACTGAAATAATCAAGTGCCACCGATGGAAAGCAGAGGTCATGGGTCATCACGTCAGATATAAGCGGCCAAATCCCTCCAACAGTATGTGGTTCGCTGATTTCAAGATCCGTTTTCACTTTACCGTCTCCGATAGAGATAAATAGTATACTCATAAAGACCATAGTCCATGCGCATTACAATATCCCGACTGCACTCTGTAACTATGAATGAAACCGCTCTATCTAGTGGCCAATGAAACAGATCCTCACGTTGCCAGTCCACATGCGAACTCATCACATTGAAAGCAAGACCATGTCTACACGAATCGTAGGCTGACTTGATCAGAGCTTTGGCATAATCTTCCATTTGCCCAAAACGCAATCCCCTTTTTTCTGTCAAAACCCCATTCATGATAACAAAATCAACGGTACCAAATGGTAAGGGATTGATTAGTATGTCACGAACTGCAAAATTTTTACCTGGATGCCTGTGCTTTGCGGCCGCTATCATTTTCGCAGAGACATCTATCCCCCTGTAATCAAAATGCCTGGAAACACCTCTTTTTTCCATATGGTCAACGAACAATCCGACACCACATCCTAGATCTAGAATAGAGGACTGACAGGGCTCATTAATCACCCCTAACATAACATCAAAACGGGTAGAGAGATCCTTCTCGTTTGGCCAATCCATCCCTTTTGCGGAGGCACCATGCTCTGCCAGGCACGACTCATAATGGGTAATAATGTGGCGGTACCAAAAATTATTCATTTCGGAATTTCCAATGTTACGCTTGTGCATACTTCGCATCTTTGGACCAATAGGGTGGAAAATATCC
>CALANC010000348.1 GCA_937925895.1 uncultured Desulfobacterales bacterium | reverse complement strand
CGTTGTTGAGCAGTGTATCGAAGCCGGTATGCAGGTAGGTTGGAACACCCGTATCGTACCGTTTGGTCCCTATATTTCATCTGCTGTATTTGCCTTAGGGTTTGCCAACCGGGCGGCCATGGCATTCGGTGGTGTTCAACCCGGTGATTACAAAAAGATTCTTGTTTACAACAAGAACCGGATATTTGCCTTTGTCAACGCTTTTGGTGAAATAGGAACCCAATGGGGTGCGGCAGCAGCCGGCTGTGTGAACTGGGGTTTTCCGACCCTGGCTGATACCGACATTCCCGAAATTCTGCCCACCGGTATCTGTACATACGAGCATGTGGTGGCCAATGTAAAACATGAGGAGATTTGTCAGAAATCGGTTGAAGTCCGGGGACTTAAAGTTTCTGTTACGGAAATCGACATTCCCTGTTCCTTTGGCCCGGCTTTTGAAGGCGAAAGGGTGAGGGGCAAGGACCTGTTCATCCAGTGCGGCGGAGGAAAGTCACAAGCCACGGAATTTTGCAAGATGGCGGAAATGAGCGAGATAGACGACGGCAAAGTCGAAGTCATCGGACCCGACATCAATGATTTCAAGGATGAAAAAGCTTTCCCTCTCGGCATCTATGTTCAGATCGCCGGTCGCGAGTTCCAGGAAGATTTCGAACCGATTCTGGAACGTCAGATTCATCACCTGATAAACTACATTCAGGGGATTATGCATATCGGCCAGCGGGATATTGCCTGGATACGCGTGAGCAAAGCTGCCGTGGAAAAGGGCTTTACCTTAAAAGATATCGGTGTGGTTCTGCATGCCAAGTTCCATCAGGATTTCACCAAGATATTGGACAAGGTCCAGGTTACTCTCTACACCAAACAAGAAGATGTCGACAAACTGACCAAACGAGCCAGGGGAGAATACAAGACCAGGGATGAGCGTGTCGATACCATGACGGATGAGGGAGAGGAGATTTACTACTCCTGTACACTCTGCCAGTCGTTTGCACCCAGCCATGTCTGTACCGTCAGTCCGGAGAGAACCGGTCTTTGCGGTGCCTATAACTGGATGGACTGCAAGGCATCTTTTGAAATCAACCCCACAGGACCCAATCAGCCTATTGAAAAAGGTGAGTGCCTTGATCCCGTACTGGGCCAGTGGAAAGGGGTGAATGATTTTGTTAATTCAGCTTCAAGAGGTGCCCATACCCATTATAACTTTTACTCCATGGTGCACGATCCCATGACTACCTGCGGGTGCTGTGAGGCGATTGCTGCCTTGCTGCCGACCTGCAACGGTGTGATGACGGTAAACAGGGAGTATTCAGGTGAGACCCCCTGTGGTATGAAGTTTACCACCTTAGCGGGTGTTATGGGCGGCGGGGCGTCTTCCCCTGGTTTTGTGGGCCACTCCAAGTTCAATATTACGCAGAGAAAGTTCATAACCGGTGACGGCGGCCTGCTTCGCATGGTCTGGATGCCCAAGGTACTCAAGGATGAGATCAAGGAACGCCTGGAGATGCGGGGTAAGGAGCTGGGCTATCCCAACCTGTACGATTTGATCGCCGATGAAACCGTTGCAACAACCGAGGAAGAGGTTTTGGAATATATCACCAAAGTCGGACACCCGGCAGTTGAGATGGATCCAATTATCGGCTAACCCGTACCCTACTGGTTTAAGGAGCGAGAGACCCTCTCGTTCCTTAAACCTTTAAAGCTAAAAATTATTAACGAGACGAAATAGAATAAGGAGACAATTATGGCATTAACCGGTATTCAGATTTTCAAACTTTTGCCGAAAACCAACTGTAAGGAATGTGGCGTTCCCACCTGCCTTGCCTTTGCCATGAACCTGGCTTCGGGCAAGGCCGAACTTGACGCCTGCCCCTACGTCTCTGACGAGGCAAGAGAGCAGCTTGCGGAGGCTTCAGCGCCACCCATCCGGCCTGTTGCCTTGGGAAAAGGCGTCAGGGAGACCAAAGCCGGCGGCGAGACCGTCTTATACCGTCATGAAAAGACCTTTTATAACCCGACACCTATCGGGGTCTTGGTGGGTTCAGACATTTCAAAGTCCGATCTCGAGGACAAGCTGAAGGCATGGAACGCTTTCCAGTTTGAGAGGGTTGGGGTAAACTTAAGGCCCGAGCTTGTGGCCCTGAAAGATGTAAACGGGGATAAAGAGGCTTTTGCAGAGGCGGCAAAAACCATTGCAGAAACCTCGGAATTCAACCTGGTCCTCATGTCGGAAGATGCCGGCGTCATGGCGGCCGGTGTTGATGCCTGTAAATTCAAAAGACCTCTTTTATATGCTGCAACAGAAGGTAACATCGATGATTTTGGTGTTTTCGCCAAGGACAATAATCTTCCTCTGGCCGTCAAAGCCGATTCCGTTGAAGGTTTGATCCCGTTGACAACCAAACTTACGGAAATGGGCCTTAAAGATCTGGTCCTTGATCCCGGATCCAGAGAGATAAAGCAATCCATGGAAGATCAGGTCATTATTCGCCGCGAAGCCCTTAAATCTTTAAATCGGGCGTTGGGATTTCCCACAATTACCTTCCCTTGTGAGATGGCCTCAAACCTGGAAATGGAAACTCTTATTGCTTCGATGCATATTGCCAAATACGGCGGCATAACCATTCTTTCCGATTTTTCCGGAGAGAGTCTTTTTTCGCTGCTGCTCGAGAGGCTCAATATCTTCACTGATCCGCAAAGACCGATGACGGTTACCGAGGGTATCTATGAAATCGGCAATCCGGATGAGAACTCTCCGGTTATGGTTACCACCAATTTTGCCTTGACCTATTTTATCGTGTCCGCAGAGATTGAAGGGAGCAAGGTGCCCTCCTATCTGCTCATCAAAGATGCTGAAGGTCTGTCCGTACTTACAGCCTGGGCAGCCGGGAAATTTTCCGGCGATGATGTCGGCATGTTTGTGAAGAAATCCGGTATCATGGATAAAGTCAAGCATACAGAACTGGTTATTCCCGGTTATGCAGCTGCCATTGCCGGCGATGTCGAAGAAGAACTCCCCGGCTGGACGATTACAGTGGGGCCAAGAGAAGCGGCTCATATACCGGCGTTTCTTAAATCAAGGTAGATATAATGGCGGGGGTCATACCCCGACAATATCATAGGCAATGGTCGATAAAGAAGGGAGGTTGTATGTTACTTATAGGTGAGAGTTTAAACGTAATTATGACAAAGATCGGCAAGGCGTTCAAGGAGCGAGATCCAAAGCCGATTCAGGAGGAAGCCCTTTTTCAGAAAGAAAAAGGAATGGATTATATCGACATCAACCTCGGCCCGGCCAAAAAGGATGGACACGAACTCATGCCATGGGTGGTTGAAACAGTCCAGGAGGTTGTGGACGATATACCGCTTGTTTTGGATACGTCAAACGTTGAAGCCATTGAAGCTGCACTCAAGGTGTGCAAGCTGCCACCCATTGTCAACTCCATTATGTGTCGTCCGGAGCGTTATGAGAGGATGATTCCCATGACAGCGGAATATGGTGCCGATTTCGTGGCCCTATTGTGGGGACCTGAGGGACTGCCGAGAGATGAAAATGAACGGGCGGCTCTTTGTGTTGAACTGGTTTATGCAGCCAATGAAGCCGGCATCCCCAATGAAAAAATTTGGGTGGACGGCATCGTAACTCCAGTCAACATTCAGCAACCTCAAGCTATAAGTTTGATGGAATTTCAGGGAATGCTTCAGGATATCGCTCCGGGTGCACGAAGCACATGTGGGGTGTCAAATGTTTCAAACGGTCCTCCGGACCACCTGCGTCCAATTCTCAATCAGACGTTTACGGTCATGCTGCAGAAATATGGGATGGAATGTGTGATAGCGGACCCTTTGGATGATCAGATGATCGCCATTGCAAGAGGAGAGCGCCAGGATATTGTAGACCTGATATATTCCGTCATGGATGGTGACGTTCCGGATATGGAGAGTCTTTCAAAAGAGATGCAAGATTATGTCAAGACAACCAATGTGATTCTCGGAAAGTCCCTCTACTCAGATTCCTGGCTGGAGCTGTAACTGTAGTTATTCTGAACAATAATCTGTATGAAAAGCCCCTTCCTTTTGGGAGGGGCTTTTTTATTGACCGGATGCTCCCCACAAGCCCCGCCCCTTGGGGCGGGGAGCTTCACTCATGGCTCATGGCTATTGGCGATTGACATAATTGACGAAATGATTGATAATTATATATTCAATCTTCAATTATTGGGGGAAGTTAATGGTCAAATCTAAAGCTCTCGAGGTAAACATCGCCGATTATCACGTTGATGTGACCATCGATGATAAATATGCAGTCCTTCAGGAGGTAATGTCTAAGTATTTTGGCATTATGGAGGGATTGAATACTTTTCTGAAAGAGCTTTCGCACCCATATAGGAATTGGCAGTTTATCGTTCAGGAAGCAAGGGGTTATTCGCTCAATTATTTTCATCTTCTCAAAAACCACCCGAAAGGTCCCGATGCCGCAAAACTTTTTGTGGATATTTTTGTAAACGCAATTCAATTAACCAATGACGACCAGATCAGGGTCGATGCTGTGGACCATCTTCTTCTTTTCTTGCAGAAGATTATCAAGGATTCAGGATCCGACCTGGAACGGTTCATTCCGGCTCTAAATGATTCCTTTGACCGGATCAGCAATTTTTCAGATGAACATTTCTTTTTGTTTGTAAAGAGTTTCTACCAGGTGGACGAACTGGCTACCATGCTATTAAAAAATTCATCTGGAATTACAATAGATTATGAAGCGATTAATTTGCTTCTCAGCAAATATTTCACTTCGACCTATTCCTACTGGTTGAGTGAAGGTGACCCTGAGAGGTGGCTGGAAAGAGAAGCAGAAGGAATTGAACAACTGGACGATTTAGGCAAATATTTTGAGGATATCTCTCATAACAAAATCAAACAGCTCAAAACCGAGCTCGACAGTATCGCAACATCAAAAAATGTCGCCCCGGAAGATGTTCTTAAAAAACTATTGTCGCTTCCTGGATACAACCGGTTTGTAAAAACGTACAATGAAATTCCACAAATTCTTCTTGGGGAAATCGATCACGACGGGCTGGGTAACCAATGGAAACTGATTTTTCTTTTAATGATAATGAATGTATCCGGGCTGTCGATGATCCATGAAGAAACTTTAAGAGAGATCAACAGAACCTTGAGCTGGATCATTGTCAATGAAAAATATCAGAACATCGACAAATTGATCCAGAAAACCTTTTCCATTTTAAAAGAGGTAACAAACAGATTTCCTACCACGGCGTTGAACTGTGTACTGAATATGGGAAAAGGGGTCTACAAAAAAAATGACAGTGATCTCATAGACTTTTTTATCGATTCCTTGCTCGATCTGGGTTTTCATTCACCCATGATAAAGGGGGTGGGAAACGATTGGCAAATCCAGGTTAACAGCGCTCACATTCTCAATATTAGGATATGGCTTGAGCTTATTGGATTCAACCCAAAATTTTCACCCAGACTCCTTTCATACCTTATCATCCATTTGTCTCTATGCGGCGTTTTCATTAAAGATACAGACCTTTTTCCTCGGGATATTACCCGTTTCTTAAACAGCGGGGTCGGGCCTGTTTATAACCTTACCAAGCAGTTCGCAAGACTCTTGCCGGTATTTTTTAATGAGATAGGAGCAGAAGGGAAACTAAGGGATATATCTACCAGGATTGATGAGATCACCCAGAGAAAAGATGCACTCATTCATTTTTTGCGGAAACAGAGTCATGTAGAAAGCAGCAACCGGATCGTCGATTTCATGGAAGCCATCCTGAGGTTTTGGGAAACCAGAAAAAAAGGTCCTTTAAAGCTGTTTGTTCCGCCAAATATTTTCCAAAAAATAAAGACGCGCGGACCTTATATCAACGGCGTCAACAAGGTCATGTTGCACCTCAAAAAAAAGGGGCTTCATCTCAACGAACTCCTTTATATCCAAGAAGAGAAACTCAAAAGCTTTTTTCAAGATATTCCAAATGTTTCAGAAAAAGACGTGGAAAGAGTGGCACTTGCCACAACCTTCTACAGACTGTTGAATCAGAAATACAAGCTCGATTTTATCGAAATGGATAATTATCTTGCCCAGCTTAAATCCGGAGCTTTTCCCGATTTGGGCAGGTTGCATGATGCTATGGCTGAACCTAATTTAAAGAAAAAGATTTACTGGCTGCTAGACTACATGGAAGAATTAAAGGAATTAATTTTATCGCCGGAAACATATGAGATCAAGGAAGATATTTATAAAAAAAGGCATATTACCATAGATATACCGTCTATGTACGGCAGTTACAGTGAAATAAAATTTGATGCCTTGGGACTTGCCTTTAGAATAGAATCTTTGATCAACGTTCTTTTTGAGGAAATAATCGAAAAGATTAATCTTAACCTGATAACCAAGGCCACTTTTTTTAGAATTT
>CALANC010000347.1 GCA_937925895.1 uncultured Desulfobacterales bacterium | reverse complement strand
TGCTACTGATGCTGGTGGAGCCAAAAGGGCAGGACGTTTTGCCAAAAAACTGAATACATCTATGGCGATTATAGACAAGAGACGATTGAGCGATACCGATGTTGTACAGGGTTTGGTCGTTGGCGATGTAAAAGGACAAGATGCAATTATTTTTGACGATGAAATTTCCACTGGAAGCACACTTATAACAACAGTCAACACTCTCGAGAAAGCTGATGCCAGAAGTATCTACGTGGGCGTGACACACCCTGTTCTCTGCGACCCGGCAGTTAAAAATCTCCGGGATTCCTCTATAGATGAAATCGTTGTTACTAATACGATAGAAATTCCTGATGAAAAAATCATGAATAAAATAAAGGTGCTTTCAGTGGCAAACCTGTTTGCAAAAGCGATAAAGCGAATACACATCGGTGAGAGTGTGGGTGCTCTTTTCAAATAACCATGTATGATAAGGCTGTAGCCTATTTCGTGGAAAGGTTCGGTCCGAAATTATCCAATATAATGATTAAGAGATAACCCGCATTTCATTTTCCATGGTTCGCCCTTTCGATGTTTTGGTATATGCATAAAATATTGGCTTCAGATTGCGTAGCACTCTAATTTTTCCATACAAAGTCCTTGACAATTACTCCACGGTTTATTAAAAGCCCCGAGCTTTTAGGAATCATCTCATTTTTTTCCAAACAAAGAAAGGCAACGATTAATATCTCTATAGAGATATCTATTAATCTATTATTTTGGTTTAAAATCATTCTTAAAGTAGAAAGCTGTTTTAACAGATGAAAAATAATATTCATATCCTTGGGGTAATAATAGCAATTTTTTTAATTGGCATCCTTATAACCTCGCACGTCATGAGTGCCCATTCTCCAGTAGTTTCCGAGAGATTAAAGAATGATAGTTATCTTAAGAAATCCAGAATTGATAGTAGTAAGACGTTTATTTATGATAAAAACGGTAAAGTTTTTGGATATACGAAGAAAAGCCATCAGGACAGTCGAAAAACGGTTGTGTACGATACAAATGATAACGTGAAAGGATATCTACAACCAGATCTTTTGGATTCTCGCAAGCTCAGGTTTTTCAAAGTGAAAAATTATTGATAAAATAAATGGATTTCCAATAATAAAAGGTGGGGTTCAGCAATAGCGCTGCCTCTTCGTTTTTAAGATATATGTATAAAACAAAGATTGGCTTTAGGTTGGCCTTTTGGTAAGAGTACCAGGATAAAGTCAAGTCTTTATTTTCGATTTATTTTAGGCAACACTCCTCCTGTACCGTTCGTACCGGTTTTTTTAAATTTAATTAAACCAGTTTCAACCATCACAGTTTAAGAAATCCGAAATTCAGTATAATAGGTGGTTAACCTTGTCCATAATGCCCGACTTTGGCAATCTGGTATGACTAGATCTTTTTCTTTTTCAAGGATCAGAGTACCTTGGAGCCATAATTAAAGAGTTCGGGCGGACAAGGTTGGCACTCTTACCAAAGCCGTCAATGACATCCATCTATTGGTCGCACAGCTTAACCCACGTCGCAAGGGGTAGACCTCTTAACTTTCAAACATTATGTCTATAAAACACACGTATCACGTCCATAAATTTCGTGTGATATCGTTTTTCAATTAGGGCAAATCCATTTCACGGAGTTTGCCCTTTTTATTCTTATGGTATATGTAATCGGAATTAGTTGGTGTCGGGCTATCACAATAGTATCAAGAAAGCCTCGCAACCTAAAGCAAAGAGGGCACGAAAATAGATAACGAATATATCAACCCGCGCTTCCTAGCCAACAATTCATTGATCACTTAGATAAAAACCAGGGAGAAGTATAAATGATTAAAGTCAGCGACAAGGAAACAGGTCAATTTCTCGGAGAGATCACAAATGAAGACCTCAAGTATCTGATTGACCAACTGGAAGAAGAATTCGAGGGGGATAATGACTACTACATCAACAAGAATACGCTTGATGTCTTTGAAGAAAAGGGCATAGATCAAGAGTTATTGTCTTTTCTCCGTCGATCACTTGGTGATCGCGATGAAATGGAAATCGTATGGAGTGAAAGCTCGTAAAGGCCGAAATCCACAAACAGGAGAAGAGATAGATATTGCGGCAAGTAAAGTTCCCAAATTTGTTGCTGGAAGGGCCTTGAAAGAAGCCGTGAAATAATTGTTCATTTTTGAATAAGGGCAAAACCTTTCACAGAGGTTGCTTTTTTGTTTTTTTATGGATTTTACGATATATGCAATAAAAAAGATTTGGTTTCAGGTTGCGTTTTTGAAAAGATGTATTAAATCGCAATAATAAGGGGCGAATCATAACCTGCATTATTCGCCTTAGCGCTTAGGAATGAGGACTATCGGTTGTAGACCACAATATTTTTCTGTTAGATATGAGCGTGTGTAGTAGCAAAAAGTGTGCACATCTTCACCATCCTGAAATCTTTTGATTCGTGTATTTTTAAACCCGACGAAACGATAGTATAAGTTTCTAATCATTATAATGGATTTATTAATATAGTCACATCGACCTCCAAGAAAGATAGAAAAGTGTTTTTTCTAACATTGTATGGAAAGAAAGAGGTGTCTAATTTCTGATACCGAAATCTACGATCTGATTATTGTCGGTGGGGGGCCCGGGGGACTGACTGCGGGACTTTATGCTATGAGGGCAGCGCTTAAAACGGTCCTCATTGAAAAGGGAGCTCCAGGAGGACAGATGGCGCTATCTGATGAAGTGGAAAACTGGCCTGGCACTGAGCGGATTACTAACGCCGAGCTGTCTATGAAATTTGCCCAGCATGCCCAGTCGTACGGATTGGAAATCCTTTCACAGGAGGTTGTAGCGGTAAATCCTGGTCTTGATTATCATTCGGTCCACCTTGCTAACGAAACTTTATTGAAGGCGTATGCGGTGATTATTGGAACCGGAGGAAATCCCCGCAAATTGAATATTCCGGGTGAAAAAGAGTATTATGGTAAAGGGGTATCTTACTGCGGGGTGTGTGATGGCTTTTTTTTCAAAAATAAAACCGTGTTGGTCGTTGGTGGTGGAGACACCGCAATGGAGGAAGCTCTTTATCTTTCAAAGCTGGCAAAACATGTCTATATTACTCACCGCCGGGATGCCTTCAGAGCAAGTATGATCTTGCAAGAGAGGGTCAAGGCGGAATGCAAAATCGAAGTCTTCTGGAATACAATTCTGACAGCCATCAAAGCTAATGAAGAAGGAGTTTGTTCAGTGAGTTTGCAGGATACCTTAACCGGAGAAAAACGTAACCTCCCGACAGATGGCGTCTTCATTTTCATCGGTTTTGATCCTAACAACCAACTTGTACCGGCTGGTATTAAAATGAACGCAGATGGATATGTGATTACCGACGAAAAGTGCGAAACAAATATTTCTGGAATCTTTGTTGTTGGAGATTTGAGGGAAAAATACGCCAAACAGATTGTCATCTCTGCTGCAGACGGAAGCACGGCCGCTCTGGCTGCAGCACACTACGTGGAGAACCAGAAAGCAGAGGCTGCGTGTGTATTGCCGGAAGGCTAATGATATCGAATTTTATAATAAGTGCATATTCATTTTCGCAAAGTTTGCTCTTTTCTTTTTGATGATACATTTAGAACGGTTAGAGTTGAATCAGGTTGCTATACTGGTGAGAAATCACAGGCCAGTAATAAGAAGAAAATGAGACATGACAGTTACAGGAAGAAGGAAACATCCGAGATTCAAAACAAACGACCCCATATCTTATGTGTGTGTAGATAATAACGGCAACCGAATAAAGGAAGGTAAAGGAAAGGCTATAAATGTTAGTAAAGGGGGAATCCTTATAGAAACTCAGGAATCGTTTAATTGGCATGATATTCTATTACTGGGCATCGATCTTAAAGATAAATCTGTTAGTATTAAAGGTAGGGTCGTTTACTGCAATACAGACGATTCCGGAATGTTTCAAACTGGAATTGAGTTTCTAGAAACCGAGGAAATTATTCTGACAGAGGAAATGACCCTTGAGCCTTGGAAGTGTCCTAAATGCAGCCAGACAAACGATGGACTCTCAACTAATTGTGTAAGGTGTGGTTACATGGATGAAGCGTTCATAGAAATACAGAGAAAATTTGCCGAAGAAAGTATTAAGAAAACTAAGAAACAACAAAAGAAAATCATTTTGTCTTATTTATTTGCTATTCTTATTCTCATCGTAGTTGGGACGTTTTTGTATTTGATAGGTGTGTTGCCAAAACGAGAAACGCTAAAGGCTCATGTTTTTTGCTATTCATGGCACGAATTTTAACCCCAAAATATTACGGATATCACAAAACCTGTTTATGAGTATGCTGCCGGTGAGATTGGTAAGAAAGGTACCAGATATATGTAATCAACCATACCTCTCATTTTCCATCTATTCATTCCAACAAATAATGTCACAACTTAATGTATAATTATTTGAATTATTTGGGAATAATATGTAAATAATGAAATAATTTTTTACAATTTATCCTTCTACTACCTTGTTTTTTGATGAATTAGCAGTGCGGTTTTTATATTTTAATAATTGTAAATGCCTGGCACCCAAGACTTATTACCGAGACGTATTCTACCTCGTCAAGGAAAGCTTCTATAGCCCTAAATGCTTGGCCTAAGAGATAAAAAGATCTTTAGTAGAAAAGTTGGGATCACTCGTAAGGTTCACGCCGAGTCTTCTCAAGCCAGCCTCATCCCCAGGTGTAGGGATATGGGTCATATGGACTTCACATCCATGGAGTTCCCCCAATTTTTCCATTGCTAACTGGGCGGCAGGATTGACGGTCGCACTGATACTGAGAGCGATGAGGGTTTCCTCCAGGTCGAGGCTGAGGGTCTTTTCATTGAGCACCTTGGTTTTGAGATTTCGAACCGACTCGACGATGTTCGGTGGGAGCAGTTTTATTTTGTCCGGGATTTCGGCTAACTGCTTAATGGCATGTAAAATAAGACTTGAAGCCGCGTGAAATTGAGGCGAGTTGTTTCCAACCACTATGGTGCCATTCCCGAGGTCGATAGCTGCTCCGCAAAAAATACCTTCGTTGCCTTTGCCGCTCTCCCTACCTTTTATGGCCGCGGTGCGCGCCGGTTCGACCACTCGCCGGTAATCCAGCTCAAGATTAAAGTCTTTAACCAAAAGCTCTACCCGTTGAACCGTTTCCTTGTCCGTCAAACCCATGACATATTCGCACCGATAGCGGAAATACCGTCTAATAACTTCCTGTTTGGCAGCTTCCTGTGTTGCTTTATCGTTGGTGATGGCAAAGCCCGCGCGATTGACTCCCATATCCGTGGGGGATTTATAAAACGGCTCGTCGCCCATTATTTTTTTCAATATTCGTTTCAGAACGGGGAACACCTCCACGTCACGATTGTAGTTGACCGTCTTCTGATTATAAGCTTCCAGATGAAAAGGATCTATCAGGTTAAAATCCCTGATATCAGCGGTGGCGGCTTCATAGGCCACATTCACCGGGTGCTTGAGAGGCAGATTCCAGATCGGGAAGGTTTCGAACTTGGCGTAACCCGCGAAAACACCCCTTTTGTAGTCATGGTATACTTGGGAAAGAGAGGTGGCAAGTTTGCCACTGCCGGGTCCAGGGCCGGTCACGATGACCAGGGGCTTATCGGTTTCGATATATTCATTGTTGCCGTATCCCTCATCGCTGACAATCAAATCGATATCCGTAGGGTAACCCTTGGTGTATTGATGGGTGTAAACCCGAATGTTTCTTCTTTCCAATTTATATTTAAATTGAAGGGCTGACGGTTGGTTTTCAAAACGGGTGATTACAACTCCTAAAACGTCGATTCCCCAACCCCTGAGATCGTCGATAAGTTTGAGAGCGTCGGAGTCATAGGTGATACCGAAATCAGCCCGTATTTTTTTCCTTTCGATATCACCGGCATAAATGCAAAGTAGAATGTCTGCCTCGTCTTTTAACGCCTGAAGAAGCCTCATTTTTACATTGGGATCATAGCCAGGCAACACCCGAGATGCATGATAGTCAAATAAAAGTTTGCCGCCGAATTCAAGGTAGAGCTTATTATCAAATTTTTCCACGCGTTTTAGAATTTCAGATGTTTGCTCCTGAATATATTTCTCATTGTTAAACGCCGTATTCGCTTCCATTCTCTATTCCTTATTCTATTTTAGAATCATAAACATCAAATTTCCCAAAGGAATTTTAATGCCATGAAATATTTATTAACAAACGTTTTAAGTGTGACTAATAAAAAAATCAATAATTAATTACAAATTAACGTAATTGGGTTTACATCTTGACGCAAGAAAATAAGGTGAGTAATTGACAAACTAGAAAAAGGAAAGGGCGAGTCTAACATCCGGGGCGCTGCTGTCCGTCTCCAAAAATAATGATATCTGTTAGTGTTCTCGTGTCGCACTATCTGCTAAGTGACAGGTTTTTGAGGCCCTAAATTATTTGCGATATCATTTTTTCAATAAGGGCAAATCCTTTTCAGAGGGTTTGCCTTTTCCATTTAAGATACCAAAGGTTTTGACAAGTCCGATTTTCATGAGGTAATCTCAATATATCAAAAGCTTGAAGGCCGAAAATCGAACCACAATATATGGTATACTTTATTTTTTTCCGAATCAGGAATATTGGTCGAATTCCATCCTGTTTTTTTGATATGACTACTGAAATCTATTAAAGAAGTGTGCACTCTTTCAAATTCAAGAATCATGTATGCTATGCGTAAAAGTCAAAGTTTTTCAGTGTATATAATAGGTACAACCAATAATTTCTTAATAAATTTCCAGTCTGAAGAACAATCAAAAATAATCCTTGGCATCCCCGACATTTTTCTAAACAAAGAACAAAAAGGGTTTAATATTCTAAATGCTCAGATTAAATATTGTTGAATGATACTTAAGTGTCTCATAAATCACAATTGTGCTACATTGGCTTTATTCATTTGGCAATTTTTCATATAAATAACGAACAGTTATTAAATGAAACTATCTTGGCATGATTGTTGCGAATTTCCGTTTTAATTGTTTAAATTACAAAAACATTCGAAGTTTAGGAATCAAACTTGTTGGGCAAAAAATCAACATGAAAGGAGGAGAAAAATGTTAAAAGACTTTAAAGAATTTGCCATGAGGGGGAATGTCGTTGACATGGCTGTTGGAATCATAATTGGTGCTGCTTTCGGTACCATAGTAAAATCACTTGTTGCCGATGTTATTATGCCACCGATTGGTCTTCTACTTGGCAATGTCGATTTTTCTAACCTTTTCCTCGTTATTAAGCAGGGGTCAGTTGCCGGCACATTTGCCACTGTAGCCGAGGCTCAGAAGGCCGGTGCTGTCACAATCAATTACGGGATGTTTATTAACACGGTAATCAGCTTTTTAATAGTTGCCTTTGCCGTTTTTCTACTTATCCGTGGAATTAATAAGCTCCAAAGAGAAGAGGAAGCTCCTCCTGAAGAACCAACAACGAAAGAATGCCCAAAATGTTTCTCGACCATATCAATTAATGCATCACGTTGTGCGTTTTGCACTTCGGAATTATCGACAGAATAAAATAAGATTAATTGTTTGATAAAGCTATTGGGTATGATCATGCCAAAAGTATTAATACCTGTTCTTTTTATATTGTTCGTATCGATTGCCTGGTTTATCGGTACCTATAACCGGTTTATTAAGTATAAAAACAGGATTGAAGAAGCTTTGAGCGGTATTGATGTTGCGTTGAAACGCCGCTTTAATTTGATTCCAAATTTGATTCGTTCAGTTGAAGGATATAGCGAACACGAAGCCAAAATTTTTCAGACAAGAAACAACTATCTGACCAGTTCGACCGACATTTCAAATCGTGTTGAAGACGAAAGCCAGATATCCAAATCACTGCGTGGACTTCTGGCTTTAGCTGAGGCCTATCCGGATCTTAAAGCCAGCACTAATTTTATTGATCTGCAAAACAGTTTGGATGAGATTGAGGAAGATATCCAAAAGGCCAGAAATCGATATAACGGTTACGTGGTTAGATTCAACACCCTTGTTGAATCCTTTCCTGCCGCCTTTATCGCCAGAAAATTCGGATTTGAAAAACAAAACTATTTTGCACTTGACCTGGCAACCCAACGGGAACTGCCAGAGGTTGAATTTTCTGCATCTCGTGGTTCCATGAAATAAATACATACTAAGGAGAAATTGACCATGCGTTGGAAAAGTGGCCGAAGAAGCAGTAATATAGAAGACAGACGAGGCATACGCCTGTCACCCCGCGTCAAAGGTGGTGGAGTCGGGATACTATTGCTGGTCATTGTTGCAATGTATTTTAACGTCGACCCGTCAATTGTCCTTCAACAGGGTACAGAAATGGGTGGTGGATCTTCAATACAAACCATACCGGTGGAACCATCAGCGGCCGATAATGAACTGGCCGATTTTGTTTCCGTTGTGCTCGCCGATTCCTTCACACACGGAACTTCAGCGCAGCGGGTGACATGGTTTAACAGTGGCTTTCAGACCGGCAACATTAAAACCTGCAATACCTTTAAAGCACAAGATCTGTAATCATCTATGGAAGTTGAATGAAATACAAGAGCAAAAAAATAAAGAACAATGATTCCATCCATTATTAGAATTAAAGGAGAAAGAATTACGTGAGCAGATACATGCAATTGACAGTCAGGATAAAGCCATATTACAAAAAGGGCCTGAAGGAGGTTTATCCTGGACTTGCCGGCAACTTGAGTTATCTTAATAAAGTATTGGTAGAAGAAGGTCCCTCACTCTTTGAAATTGTAAGAAGACTGGACAAGTTACTTTACGATCTAGAAGGAAATTCCCCTTTCAAAGAAATCCTTCTTAAACACCGAGACAAGCTCCGCAAGCTTCACAAGGAAATTCAAGAGTTTATTGCTGATTGGGACTTGGCCAAGGCCGATCAGGCATTATATAAGATTGAAGACATCTTTGATGAAATAGAATGGGAATTAGATAAGGTGTAGGCCAAATGGAGATGTAAACATGGAGGAAAACAACCATAGTGATGCTTTAAAAATTACCAAAAAGCGATTTGGATGTTTGCAAGTCTTTGGCTTAATAGTTATTGCCGTTATTATTACCGCAGGAGTAACCATCTTGGTGTTTAAAACTTACTTTTTCCCATCAGAGTTCCAGCCTGTGACCCTGAACCCTCAAGAAAAGCAAATTTTGACTGCCAAATTAGAGAACCTTGATGCAATAGGGACTACTCTTAACCCATATAGGAAGGATATCCCCAAAAAGTCATCCAAATCAAACCGGTTTGATCCAAATGCCACTCTCGAACCGGAACCGTACAGTGAAAAAGGCCTTAAAAGGGAGATTGGATTCACTGAAAGGGAACTCAACGGACTTCTGGCAAAGAATACGGACCTTGCAAAAAAATTGGCGATTGATTTATCTGACGATCTTATTAGTGCAAAATTGCTCTTACCCGTTGATGAAGACTTTCCTATACTTGGAGGTAAAATTCTTCGTCTCAAATCCGGTATGGTTTTTACATACAATAATGGCAAACCTATCGTCATTCTTAAAGGCATTTCCATTATGGGTGTGCCTATTCCAAATGCATGGCTTGGAGGAATAAAGAATGTGGATCTGGTTGAAAATTTTGGTGCCGACAGGGGTTTCTGGAAGACCTTTTCTGATGGGGTTGAGGACATAAAGGTCGAGGAAGGTCTTTTAAAGATAAAGCTGAAGGAATGACGAAGATCTCATATTACTATTTCCTAATGAAATGATCTAACGGTTTTCCCGTTGCCGAAATAAGGAAAAAATCATGACGGAGCATCAGAATCGAAACCGCTTTATACCCTTCCGGAAGGCGGATGTTATCGAAATGTGCATCAACGATTCAAGGCTTTCAGGGCATGATCAAACTTCGTTTCGGGAGTTTTGCCGTATCCTTGAGAGCCTGATTCATTTCGAGTTTCATCGTAAAGTGGAAATTCTTAAGGACTGCTATGTACCCTTTAACCCCGATGCGGATACCCGATCGATCTACACTTATTCGGTAGAGGAGAAGAAGACACTTCAAAAAAAGCTTGTCGAGGCATTGACTGCGATTCTTAATGCTGCCAACTTCGAAAAAATAACTGAGACGGATCTTGAAGGAGCACTGAGAGAAGAATCGCTTTTTAAGATCCGTCTGGGAGTTGACTTCCAAGATTTTGAGGAAGTGATATTTTATCGCCGTGGCGAAAGCACCAAGGAAGAGACTCTAATAAAATTTTTTGGGATAAAGAAAGAGCCTTTCAGGTTTACGAATTATGAAAAGGTTGCAATATATATCAAATTTAAAGAGAAGGAATACTTTAAAGCCAAAAAGCGAAAAAGTCTTTACTTCACACCAGGCTCAACCATCATCAAACTCTTTCAAAATGTACCTAAGGCAGATTTAGAGATGCTTTTTCCCAACAGCGAGGTTCGCATGAAAACCATCGACAAACTCGTTATTGGTATTCCCGCTGCAGTAAGCGGCATTGCCGTAGTTGCAACCAAGCTTGGTGCCTCTATTCTTTTAATCGCCTCGGTAATTTCTTTCTGGCTCGGGTTTACGGAAAACGAGGTTAAAATTGATCAGAAGCACCTTGTTGCCCTAGCGGTAGGTCTGGCTACGTTGGGTGGATTTTTGTTCAGGCAGATAAACAAATTCAAAAACCGTAAAATTAAGTTCATGAAAGCCCTTTCTGAAAACCTTTACTTTAAGAACCTTGACAACAATGCAGGGGTGTTTCACCATCTAATCGATGCAGCAGAAGAAGAGGAGTTCAAAGAAGCGGTCTTAGCATTCTACTTTCTCCTGAAAGAGAACCGAGGTCTCACAAAAACTGAGCTTGACGATACCGTGGAGAGCTGGTTTGAAAACAAACATAACTGCCGGGTAAATTTTGAAATCGAAGATGCTTTGGACAAGCTAAAACGGTGGGAATTGGTGAACTGGAACGGGAACATTATTCGCAGTATAAATTTGGACGAAGCTAAACAGCAACTCGATAAAATTTGGGATAATTACTTCCTATATCACAAGGTTGACGAAATACATGAGATATCTTAACCGATACTTAATTTAACATGGCAAGATTTTTTTTGATATCAATGACGGGAAGGGCAGCAATGACTTTTGCCTTTTAATTATCCGACCTTTGGATACTGCTTTCAAACGCACGTTTA
>CALANC010000346.1 GCA_937925895.1 uncultured Desulfobacterales bacterium | reverse complement strand
ACCATTGCTCACCATCATGATTTCTATTGGGAAAGAGACAGGTTTTCAGTAAATGCCGTGAACGACTACTTGCGAATGGCTTTCCCCCCAAAACTACCCAATATCAAGCACGTGGTGATAAATTCAAGTGCTCAGGAACAGCTGGCGTTGCGCACGGGAATTGCTTCGATCATTGTCCCCAATGTTTTGGACTTTGAGAATCCACCCGTGGTGAACGGAGAAGGAGCTGCAGCTTTCCGAAGATCCATGGGTTTGGAACCAGACGATAAAATGATTTTACAGCCCACACGAATCATTCGCCGAAAAGGTATTGAGCGAGCCATCGAATTGGTGAAGGAGCTGAGAGCTCCTCGTTATAAACTGGTCATATCTCATGAAGCCGGTGATGAAGGATTTGAATACGTCGATTGGCTGAAACAATATGCCCGAAAACAAAAGGTAGATCTTCGCCTGGTCACCACACCCATTGCAGACCCTTGGAACGGCAATGGAGACTGTCAAACGGAATATACGTTATGGGACATATATTCCAGTGCTGATTTTATCACTTACCCCAGTTCTTATGAAGGATTCGGCAACGCATTTGTTGAGGCAATCTACTTAAAAAAACCGATATTGATCAATCGATATGCTACCTTTGTCAGGGACATCGAGCCCAAGGGCTTTGATCTGGTTGTTATGGATGGATTCCTCTGTAAACATACAGTGGATAAGATAAAACAAATTCTTGAATCACCTGGGGACAGAGAAAAACTGGTAAGAAAAAACTATGAAAAGGCGTCCCGTCACTTTTCGTATGCCGTTCTTCGAAATCAATTATGTGCGATGATGAATGACTTCTTCGAGGAGTCTCAACAGTAAATTCCCGCCGGCATTTCAGCAAATATTCGATCCCATACAACAATTTGTTGGGTCATTCCGAAAATCCATAATGGAACATTTCGTATTCTGTATTCCCTCCAAGTAGAGTATCTATCTTTTCTTGAATTTCCTGTCTTTCTTTGCTCAACAACCAATTTTCCCAGGCATCAGGGGACTGCCAAGTACTGATGACCATAAACGTGTCAGGTCTGTCGAGGCTTTTTAATGTTTCACCTGAAATATAGCCTTTTTGGTTAGTTGCCAGCACTCTAAGTTGCCTGATAAAAGGTATCAATTCCCTTGCCTTTTCTTTTGGCACTATTCGATGGATGAGAATTTTTACAACCATTTTTATCTCCTTTGTGTTGGATATTTTTAATAGGGTAGCCTATCATTTAATTTTTTTTATTTCAATAAGTTAATATAACCCAAATTGTGCATAAGGGCTGCGGAGTTAGCGAGTGGTTTTAGAAAATTTCTTGCCTTCAGCAACATAAAAGTCCCAATTGTCAGTACTTGACAATCAAGAATGCTATTGTTTAAAATGGTTGGCATAAAAACTAAATTGCAGAGGACGAATGCAACCTGTTGATATTTCCGGAGCATTATCTCCCTGGACGCCGGGTGTTTTTAGTCTGCTGATCTACACCATGATCGTTGTGGCTCTTGTTGTAGCTTTGCATTTCATTGCTTCGTGGCTCGGGGAAAAGAAAAAAAATCCCGAAAAATTAAGACCCTACGAAAGTGGGATTATTCCTACCGGCTCTGCCCGCCTTCGATATCCAATCCCTTTTTTTCTCATTGCCATCTTTTTCCTCATATTTGACGTGGAAGGGGCCTATATTTTTTCGTGGGCCATTTCCTGCGCCGAGCTCGGTTGGGCAGGGTGGCTGCAGATTTCTTTTTTCATTATTGTGCTGCTCTTGGGACTCGTTTACATCTGGCGTAAAGGAGGGCTTGATTGGGGACCAACGCGAACAAAAGATTAGACAGCATCAGCAACGTACTTGATCCGTTGATCAACTGGGCCCGGTCCCTGAGCCTGTGGCCCATGTTCTTTGGGCTGTCCTGTTGTTTTGTTGAAGAAGCGACGGCTTTCACCTCTCGGTATGATATCGCTCGTTTTGGTGCGGAAGTGCTGCGCCTATCCCCCCGCCAGGCAGATCTTATCATCATCTCAGGCACCGTGTTTAAAAAAGTGGCTCCGGTGGTACTGAGGCTATATGAACAGATGGCGGAGCCCAAATGGGTCATGTCCATGGGTTCCTGTTCCAACACCGGCGGCATGTATGACGTTTACAGTGTGGTGCAGGGGGTGGATCAGATTTTACCGGTGGACGTTTATATTCCGGGTTGTCCGCCACGTCCCGAAGCCGTGCTGCAGGGACTTGTCCTTTTGCAGGAAAAAATTAAATCGGAACGACCCAGCCGTCCCATCTTGCATCTTGATGGAGGAAGCCAGGGCACTCAGACTCCCATTTTGGTTGACGGCAAAACCAAATCAAGGGATCCCCGGGGTCCGGGAATGGAAGGGACGGCCATTCGCGGCACCTCAGTGGTGCCACCCGAGTTTCAGGAAAGCCGATCAGATTTGATGTGGACGCCGCCGCCGTTTCAAATCGAGCTGAGCGAAGAGGAGAAGGGTTTAGCGGAAACGTTGGTGGAACGCTTTGGAGCCGCAGTTCAGTCCGTGCAGAAAACGTCGGATATGCAAACCTTTCAGGTCACCCAGGAGCGCCTAAAGGATGTCTTGCGTTTTCTCAAAACCGAATCGGCTCCCAGGTTCCGTCGTCTGGAAGATTTGACGGCCATAGACGAATCCGCGCGCCGGAAGAACCGGAGCTATCCGGACTATTCACTGGTCTACAGCCTCCTCTCTTTTGAACCGGGCCGCCGATTACGGTTGAAGGTGCCTTTGTTCGGTGAACATCCGAAAACCGAAAGCATTACCGATATTTGGCCGTCCGCCAATTGGTATGAGCGGGAAGTTTTTGATCTGTTCGGAGTAGACTTCGAAGGCCACAACAATCTTTGTCGGATTCTCATGCCCCACGACTGGGAAGGGCACCCGCTTCGCAAGAGTTTTTCCGGCAGAGCCACTGAATTGGATCCGTTTACACTTGCCGAAGCTCAAAAGCACCAGCCTCTGGATGGGGGTGTTTATGTGCGGGGATCAGAAAGAGAAGAAGAGCTGGTCCTTAACATAGGCCCTCACCACGTAAGTACGCATGGTTTGATGCGCTTTATCGTTTCCCTCAAGGGTGAAGAAATTACGGAAATGGACATGGATATCGGCTATCATCACCGGGGGGCCGAGAAGATTGGTGAGCGACAAACTTGGCATCAATTTATACCCTATACGGATCGCATAGACTACCTGGCCGGTGCAGCCAACAACCTTCCCTATGTAATGGCTGTGGAAACCCTGGCCGGGATCAAAGTGCCGGATCGAGCCCAGGTTATTCGGGTGCTGCTGAGCGAACTTTTCCGACTGAGTAATCATCTGGTCTTTTTTGGCACATTCGCTCACGATGTAGGCGCCATGTCCCCGACCTTTTATACCTTCCGGGAACGGGAGATGATTTTGGATATCGTCGAGCTCATTACCGGCGGGCGTCTCCATCCTTCCTGGTTCCGCCTGGGTGGTGTGGCTGCCGATCTGCCCGACGGATGGAAGGAAGCCTTGGATGCATTTGTTGACATCTTCCCGGCTCGCCTTAAGGAGTATGAAGCGCTGATTACCAAAAATGCCATTTTCAAAGCCAGAACCGTTGGGGTTGGAAAGCTGTCCCTCGATGATGCCATGGATTGGGGGGTAAGCGGTCCCAATTTACGAGCCTGTGGTCTGTCGTGGGACTTGAGAAAAGCGTTTCCCTACTCCGGCTACGATGCCTTTGAATTCGATATACCCACAGCTTTAGACGGTGACTGTTACGCTCGCTATCTGGTGCGGGTGGAGGAGATGCGCCAGAGCCTGGAAATCATTAGACAGGCTGCGGCACAGATGCCTCCGGGGCGCTATGTGACCGATGATTACCGCTATGTGATTCCAAAAAGAGAAGACATGCTCAAAGACATCGAGTGTTTGATTCATCACTTTATCAACGTGACTCGCGGACCCAAAATCCCCCGGGGTGAGGCATATGCGTCCTGTGAGATTCCCCGGGGAGAGCAGGGCTACTATGTGGTCAGTGACGGGCTTGGTTATCCCTACCGCCTGCGGGTGAGGGCTCCCGGTTTTGCCAATGTACAGGTGCTGCCGCAGATGGCCCGGGGATGGTCGATCTCCGACCTGATCGCCATTGTCGGTTCCGTTGATTTTATATTGCCGGACATTGATCGATAATTGAATTATTTGGATTATCACCCGACAAGTTGTAGCTAAATTAAGTTAGACGAGTGAATAATTCTAAGGGGAGTCGGTGTACTCCCAGAGGATTCAAGGGGTCAAGGATTCAAGTGAAATGCTAAAAAATAACAAACCCTTGAATCCTTGACCCCTGGAATCCTTGGACCCTCTTCTCCAACTAAATTGGAGATGGACCCAATATTTAAATATATGCTGCCTAAAGAATTAAAAGAATCGTGGATTGATAAGATTGAGAACGTCGAACATCCACGGGAGCTGGTGGTGGATGTCATGTTCGCCCTCCAAGATCACTACGGTTATCTGAGTGACGAGGCCTTAGAAGAAACAGCCCTTTTGCTGGACATGTCGCCGCTGGAAGTTGAAGAACTGGCCACGTTTTACACCTTTATTTACCGTGAACCGGTGGGGAAATATGTCATTCATGTATGCGACAGTGTCATTTGCTGGATGGACGGCTATGAATCGCTTCAAGATTATATTGGCCAAAAATTAGAGATCAAAATGGGAGAAACCACGGCCGACGGGATGTTCACCCTTCTTCCGGTTTGTTGCATCGGCTATTGTGACCGGTCGCCGGCAATCCTCATCAACCGCAAGGTTTATGGGCCGCTGACACCGGAGAAACTTGAAAACCTCATCGATAAATTAAGGGCAGAGGCGGAATAAGTGTATCCTCAGGTACTTTTCCAAAATCGAAAGCCGG
>CALANC010000345.1 GCA_937925895.1 uncultured Desulfobacterales bacterium | reverse complement strand
CAGATCGGCCATGTGTTTCATCATTTTCAAGTAGCTATCCATCGTGCCATTCCTCATTGCGATTGATGGGGTCTTTTTTTTTATATATTATATTTAAGTGAAATGATATTGGTAGTCAATTCTTAATTAAACCCAAGTTTGTTGAGAGGATACCTGAGATACATGGGAGCATTCAAGAAAATACCCGACTTTTTTTGTTTCTTTATCTTTTCAGGACAGGGCAATCCTTATCCTTACTCTTTTTTTGAGCGTTTTTTTCGGTAATTTCCCGAAGCTCTGTATATAAAAGCCAAAATTGTGTGGGAGGGTTTTGAAAATTCTGAATCCGCGAGAGCAAATTTAAAAAAAGCAATGAATTTAACTTCAAATAAAAATGATCCGAGTTACCGTTGGGCTTCCCATCTGTACAATGAAATAACCTCGAAGCAGAAAGAACCAAAAGCACAACCATTCATAAACGAAAAATAAATCTGCCGGTTGTGACAACATGTAAGTTTTACGGAAGGGCAAATCCGTCTGACAGGGCTTCTCCTTTTAATTTAAATCGAGTATGATAGGCAACATCTAACGATCTTGTGACTGGGTTTTTTGTTTGCTGGAAATTTTTATCAGGTTTGTGACAAATAATTGTTTATCTTCTTTGGCTTCAAGGAACTGAATGCCGGTTCGAAACATTCCGGAGATCTCCTTCTTGCAATAAACGACCTTGGCTTTCATATTGATTATTTCATCATTAATACCGATTGTCGTTAGCAAAATATCCTGCATTCCTATGGGTTTAATCGTTTCAATGAGGACACCTCCCAGGCTTACATTTTTTATTTTTCCCATCCCCTCATCGATTTCATTGCCCTCATCATCGATACAAACATAAGATAAGAGATTTTCTGTTTTAATTCTCGGATGCTTTCTTTTCTCCTTTATTGACAAGTTTCTGCCTCCTCCTTATTACGAAATTACTCTCAATAAATATAGAACAAGCGGCGTGTGCCTTCAATTTTTCAACAGTTTTGTTACAATTTCATGCATGTTGGCAAATGCCTGGCTTGACTGGTCCAGGTTTATCAAAGGGGCCATGTCGGAAACCATTGAGAAAATCTGCCTATCATGAGACACGCTGCCCAAATCTGTGGATTGAATCATTAAATACTTTTCAGCAACAATTTGAACAATACGACCGGCATTTTTTTCTTTATCATCATTAACCATATTGGTAATTATTGCGGGTTGAATTGCTCTGACCTCTTTTTCAAGAGGCGCTGCCACCTCTTTTCCCCCGGACTCTTCAATGAACTGTAAAAGTTCTTTGATGGTACGGACTTTGAGCTCATTTTTGGGATCCATAGCAATTTTTACCAGGGTTTGGAGGGATGGGTCTTTAGTGGAAAGCCGGCTCAACCTCCGGTAAACCGCATTGCGAACAAAGATATAGGCATTCTGAATCGAGGTGGGCTCTGGAACGAGGACCATAATTTTTTCATGGGCCACAAGAAAAAAATCCAGAACGTTAAAAGACGTCCCGGCCCCAAGATCAATTACCACATAGTCGGCATCCAATCTGGAAAAGTGATTGATGAGTTTTACTTTTTGGCTAAAATGGGGATTCGCTAAAGAAAGAACTTCACTGGAGCCACTGATGAGGCGAAGGTTTTTTGCCTCAGTGTCGACACAAATTTCTTCTAAGGAATCAAAATTTCTGGTAATAAAATCGTTTAAAGTCCGGGGCGGGTTTTTGATCCCCAAAAGGGTGTGGAGATTGGCACCACCCAAATCGACGTCTATAAGTACGGTCCTTTTTCCCATCCGGGCCAGCCAAAAGGCCAATAGGGTACTTACGACACTCTTTCCAACGCCACCCTTTCCTCCGCCTACAGCCCATATAATTGGAGCGGGTGCCATTTCACTGTCCTGCTCTTCTGTCATTTGATCCCCATCATTTTAAAATTTAGAGCTGTTTTTCCATTAGCGAGTCCCATAAGCTCCAGATCAGATTTTGCTCACCCTCGGATCCATAATAATAATCTTCCAACACCCTGCGGTCCGTATCGGTCATTTTTTGGAATTGGATGCCTACCACTGCGGTTGCTTTTCCTTCAATATAAACCTCCTTGCCCCAAACGGTAGTACCCAATATAGAAAGCTTGCCCGACGCTGTCGGCAAACCAATTTTGATCTTAACCTTTTTCCCGGTCAGGTAATCGGCACGACCGGTTTGATAATGTTTTTCGCTCAAAACAACACGGGCCCCCCCCAATGAAATATTTTCCGTGAATCCGGTGAACTCCATGGGGGCCTTGTCAGGTTGGTCTTGAAAAATTTGGAGATTTATCTGTATCGGCAGCTGGTGCCTTACTGTTCTGCGAACCGTCCTTGAAAATCCTTCTTTATCAGATTCCGAACGGGCCTCATACAGGTCATTCATAAGAGGCTTAATATTTGGATATTTTCTGCATATCGTCATCAGCCTTGATTTGGTGATTTCTACTAATTCAACACGAGTGATGGTTTCGATATCTGATCGAGATAATTTTTCCTCCTCAAACGGATAAATTTCGCCAAAAAAATCGTTTTCGACCAAGTCTTTCGATGATTTCTTTTGAATCCATCCCTCCGTCAGCAGCCGATGGTAGGTGGTTTCTTCTAGAGCTCCAGACACTACAAAATAGAGGGAGGCTTCTTCATCGCCAAATCTTTTCACCGTGCTGCCGGCAGAAAAACGCCGGGGCATCAACGCAAACATAAAAGCGATCATTTCAGGATATGTCATGTCGATAAAAAAACGCTGCAGTGCCGTGTTTTTGGCACTGCCTTCACGAAGAGATGAATAGAAAGCTTGTCCCTCTTGATCCGACGGCCTAAAGATTCGCCATTCAAGGATTTTGGTTACAATAGCCTGCAAGGTCAGATCTGCTTCGATAAAAAGCTGGGTTGCCGATTCATATGCGTCCACAGCGGCTTCAAACGATTTGTTTTGTTTCAAAAGGTCGGCGAAAACTCTATGGAGATACGGATCTTTTGGAAAAACCTTAAATAGCTTTTCAAACTCCTTGACGGAATCGATCGTAACAGAACCATCAACAATGCGCCTAACGAGACTGTCCTGTTTTTCAATTCGGTCAATCATTACCCCCCCCTCCTAGTTATAAGTTGGTTCGACCTTTCATAATTTTAATGATGGCGTCCATACGTTGGTTCAACATCTCGTCTTTTTTACAAGAAAGGCGTATGATTTCGTAAAAGGACTTCATTTTAGCGTCGAATTTCAGCAACATGTGACCAAATTGGACAAGGTTTGCACTCATGGATCCAATCTGCTTCTGAACATCTTCGCCGGCTGAACCCGTGGGTTTTACAGTCTGCTCCTCTTTGAGTGACTTTATCATTTTCCCGAGGTCTTCTATTTCCTCGTCCGAAAGGCCTATAGCGAATTCTGTCTGGGCTTCTTCAGTCATACTATCCCCAGTGGTCAAGAGTGATCTAGCTTTTTCAGTTCTTTATTAATCATGACATCTATGGCAGCAATACTTTCGTCTGTCGTCTTCAGAGAACCCAAAATTTCGTCAAGATGGCCTGAATCAATTGAGGGTCTTTTCTTCAATAGATTGAAACCCAATATTGCAATAATAATAACCGTAGAAAAATTTAAAAGGATTAGTAGGTAAGTCTGAACGTTGTAATTTCCGTAAAAAGAAGGGGGCAATTCATCCTGCTTTGCAGGCACCTGACTCGCCGGTTGAGCCTGTATAACAGGTTTTTTTTCCACCCGTCTCTGGCTCACATCCAATGCCGGTATATTCGGGGTCTCGGGTTCTATTTCTAAAGGGATTCTTGCCACCTCTGCTGAGGACTTCTTCGTATCAGTTATCTGTTTACTTGGAGCTGGTTCCTTGAATACCCTCGCGATGGGCTCGGTAGGCGCAGGTTCTTTTTGCACAATTTCCTTCGGGCGCGAAGATGTCCGGTAGGCGTCAATGACAAATCGGTCGGGATTTGGCAGAGAAAAGGTTTTAAGCTTAAAATATGGAAAAGCCAGTGTGATGTTGGCTGTCAAATGCAATTTTCTCTGAATAAATTCGACGGCGTCAACACCTTTGGTTGTCTTGTTCAATGTTTGGCGGGGCAAGGTCGTGGAGCTATCAAGGAAAACCAGGTAAAATTTTCCTTTGTCTGTGATTACGGGTTTCTCGGCTCGAACGACATCTTGGAATTCAAAAACAATTCTGGTAAAAGATCCATGCTCTCCGGCCCTTGCATATAATAGGTTGGCAGCCTGAGCCCATCCCATTGGGAACCACGAGAGAATCACAACACCAATCAGCGTTAACTTTAATTTCATCTAGCCCACCGTGGAATTATTATTGTATCGGGTATGTTGGCTGTTTCCTGTGCTACAAATAAATCCAAATGTAGATTAATCCTTTCTATCCCAGATGGCAAGAAATTTTGGTTTTTAACAAAGAAACTCAGCAGGCTGAATCCCAAAGGTAGAAGGATGCAGGCTTTTAACAATGTTTCGCCGGAATGCGCCGGACTGGGCGTCACGTTCAGCCAGGTCCGCCTCACCGATCTTTTTATAACCATTCTGTCCATCGGCAGTCAACAACACGATTATGGGTCGCGTCCCGTCGAGCTTTTCCCCGTTATCCATTACCAGGGCTAACTCCCCCGTATCCAGTTCTAAAAGTGAACCTATGGGATAGATTCCAAGCATATTAATGAACACTTTAAGGAGAACCGGATCAAAATCCGTTCCTGCGCGGCCCAACATCCAGCCAAGAGCCTGATCTGGACTAAAAGACAAATGGCGGTATACTCGAGGGGAGGTTATGGCGTCAAAGACGTCTGTAATGTTTAGGATACGGCCAAAGAAACTCAAGGGCTTCTTGCGGGTGGTCTTGGGGTACCCCGAAAGATCATACTTCAAATGGTGTTCAAAGGGGGGGAGGAGGATTTTTGCCTTGAGATCATGGGCCGCCTGCAATTTGATAATTTGGATGACACTGTATAGGGGATGTTTCTCTATCTCCTCATGCTCCCTTTTGTTCAGCTCCCCGGGTTTTTTGAGAATATCAACCGATATATTTACCTTTCCAAGATCGTGAAAAAGCCCACACATTCCCAGCCTGGGAAGAGATTCCCGCGACAACCCGGCGCGATGTCCTAAGCATATGGAGAGTATCGCTACGTTTATCGAATGGGTAAAGGTATAGTCATCAAAATCACGGATGGTGCTGAGCCCCAACACAATTGGCTCATCCTCTAAGACGAGATTCGCGATGTTTTGGATCACCCGGAGAGGTTTACGAACCCCTGCCTTTTTTGCGGAGGAAATCTTTTCGGCCACCTCTTTTATCGAGTCCAGGGCATAAAAGTAACATTGTCGGGCTTTTTCCTTCCGTTTTTGCACCTGATCCTGGGGGTCGGTTTCAGGGATCTGTTCTGTAGAAGGCGTATCTTCTTCATAGACAACTTCCGCCCAGACGAGGCCCAGGTTCTCAAATTGTTCGACGAGCCAATTCAAGGGAACCTCCTCTTGCTCGGTGTTGTTCAAGGTGCGGCTGAAAGCGAGGATCTCTTCGACGGGTGCATCTTGGATAACGGTGGAAAAACGAAGTCCCTGAAGATTACGCTTTTCGAAGTACTGGTGTAAATTGTTAATAAGACTTTCGAGTTCTCGCCGGTAGGGCAGTTTCTCATCTTGCAAATAAATACTCCCGTGGGAAATCTGGATTTTAATTTGATCATCATCTAAAAACAGCCGTCTCATAACCTGCATGAAATCATCAAGGCATTCCACTATCAACTGATTGTTGTCCTGATGGATCTTGGCCAAATAGACCAGTCTGTAAAAAGTCCTAAAAAAATCTTCGTGTAATGATCTGGTTCCCTGAGTCATCGGTGATCCTTCAAGGCTTTTTGGTAGGCAGAGCGGACACTTGGAAACAGGCTTTTTGAAGCTTTCTTAAGAATTTCCTCGGCTTCTTCTGTGTGCAGCTCAAGCAAAGCGACGACGGCACCCTGCCGCCGAAGTGACCTGTTGGAACTGAAATCCCAGCCTTGACTGAGTAGGGATTCGCGCAGAAATGGAATGGTGCTGCGGGAGCTACAACGACCGAGAATTTTGTAGCAGTTCAGAATCTGCTGATCGTCTTTGCGACGGATCTTTTTCTGCTCAAGATAACTCAATATCAAGTTCCCGATTTCGTCGTTTTTGTGCTGTTCCAGATACTTCCACATCAGCCGGCGAATTGCGAGAATAGGGTCGTTTATGAGAGGAAAAAGCTCCTTGATCATTTTTGCATCCCGACGTGTTAAGGCCTTCAGCGCTTCCAGACGCACCAGGCCCGATGTATGGCGCGTCATTTTGAGTAGGATTAGCTTGGTTTTTTCACCTTTAATGTGTCCGAGAATATAGACGAGCTTTTTGACTAAAGCCTCTTCCGGTCGATCCAGCAACTGTTTTAAAGGATGAATATCTTTTAGTGCCAGCGAGCCGATGATTTCCATGAGCTGACGTTCTGCAGGTGCGGATAGTTTCTCCAGTAAAATGGGAGCGAGAGCGGTAATAGCCGCCGGCGGGAAATGGTGAGCCAACCGCCGAAAAACTTTGATACGATCGATATGTAGTTTATCAAGAGTTGGCAAAATTTGCTGGAAAACACCTAGCACCTGAACGTCGAAAATATCTATTAAGAACCTGCCCAACATAGGCCGAGCCCAGGATTTCTCAATTTTATCAGATTGGTAGGTCTTTTGTAAACTCTCCAGGAAATCGAGAGCGATCCGGAATTCACCTTGAGCGAGGGTGTTCTTGAATTCCTCTTTTATAAATTCAAGAATAGTCTCGTATTCCTCTGGTGTATTTCGGGTCTGGAGAATGACCGTCCAGAGGTCAAACATGTCATCGGTTCTGCTTTGGCTTTCTTCTTCGGCAACCAGTTCCTCTAACTCCCGCAATTCTTCTTGGGTGAGCTGCCAGATGGTTCTATCCATGGTCGAGAGAATTATGTCTGCACCAGTGCTCGGGTCTCCAGGCCTATGGGCTTCGGCCTGTTGGTCATCATCCACCACCTCCTTTGCCGTATCATGCAGTTCTGCCTGCTCAGCTTCATCATCAAACGTGGCCTGTTGCTCATCCTCGGTCACTTTAAAGGCAGAAAAATCTTTTACTGTCCCGGCCTTCCATAGAACATCCGTGGCCGCGTAACGCAAATGAGGGAAATCGCTTTCCCACAAGGCGGTTACAAGATCTCCTTCAGCCTCTTCATACAGCCTTCCGTATTGATTGAGAATTTTTAAAAAACCAGAGATCTCCCGAAGCTCGAGTCCTTCCTGAAACTCCAGCCACTGGATGCCGTCTCGAAATAGAGGAAAGGCCAATCTTTCTCTCTCGGGATCATCCTGGTGAACGGTTGCGCCCTCAAAAAGAAGCCGGTCCTTTTCGACATCAATTTTGAGATCGCCATAATTTTTCAGAAAAATGTCCAGACGGGACATGACGGTCTGGAGGGTGTTTTGGCAGGTTACATGATTTTCAGGATAGATGGCATAGTTTTTAGCAGCGATAACAAAGGAAGAGACAAGTGCTTTAACGGCTTGAAGTTCCTTGGCTGTCTGTCCTTCAGCAAAAGAAGCGATGCTTTCTTTTGTGCGTCCTTGAACCATACGTCCTCTTGTCAGCGCATACAGTTTTTAGACTTATTATCGGGTATCTCTGCGTTTTATATCGCTTCTGCTTCCACTCGTATGTCTACTTCCAGCTCTGCTACATTAACCTGATCTACTTTCCGGCAAGAATACTGCACTCACTATAACATGTCAAATGTGTGAACTATACCCAATTAAGCCCTAATAACCTTGTAATTTAATGTATGTTGTGTGTCAAGGGGAAAACAATACAGTATATGGCGCTGGAAGGCTATGGGAGATGTGTGACAATATTGTAAATTTCAATTATTTAGCCATCCGACCAACCCCAAGTAACGACCTTTAAAGATTGACGCTTGTCTTTATTTTAAGTAAATGACATAAAAAAAATCGTAAGTTAAATTGGTTCCTTTAAATCGGGTTGAAAAGGAGGTCAAATGTGCAGGACAAAGGGAAGCAAACAGCTCATGGAAAGATAACGAAAAAAGGACGAGGAAGCGTAGGGGAAAAACAGCTGTTAGTCTTCTTGCTTCAGTTGACCCTTTTATTCACCTTGCCAGTTGCCGAGACAAGCGAAGCCCTGGCGTTATCCACCGGCACAACCTACTATGTATCTCCTGCGGGCGATGATCATAATCCGGGGAATCGCAGCGCACCCTGGGCTTCTCCAGGTCATGCCTCACGAAAATTGAAACCGGGCGATACGCTCTTAATTATGAGGGGACGTTACGTCTTGAGTAGATTCGACGAAGACATTTTAACCCCTCCATCCGGAAAAGCGGGAGCCGTGGTCACGATTAGAGGGGAGGAGGGGCATCGTCCAATTTTGGTCGGACAAAACAACCTGTTAACCGCCATTAATCTCTCCGGTGCGAATCACGTACATATTGAAAACCTGGAGATTACTCACGACGAACGAGCAAAGGGAAAAGCGGTCTATTTTCGTGATGCAATTGAGATTTTAGAGAAGCCGGCCGCTCACATTGTTCTCAGAGATCTTTACATCCATCATGTGGATGAATTTGGCATCAATATTCAAGATATCCAAGACCTTAAAATGATAAATTGCCGCATCGAATATGCCGGTTACGGTTCTATTGGGGGACCTAAAGGGGAGCATGGCGGCTGGAGAGATGTCGTCATTCAGGGATGTCGCCTTTCCTATAGCGGACATTACTACCAAGGAGGTGACGGTTCCGACCGACCTTACGATCGCCCCGATGGATTCGGGATTGAGCCGGCTGAAGGACCCATTGAGATCGTAGACACCGTTGCAGCGCATAACTTGGGTGATGGCTTGGATTCCAAGGCTGAAAACACCCTCATACGACGAGCCATCGTTGCCAACAATTCCTGCGACGGTATTAAACTCTGGGGTGATGGGAGCCGGATAGAACACAGTCTTATTTACGGTAGGGGTGATGGCAATGCCGAAAGAACACCTTGGTCCACGATTGTGATAGATTCAGAGAAGAAAAATGCCCGTTTTGAGATAATGAATGTCACCGTCGATGATATGGCAGGGGGTAACTACTTGATGTACGTGCAATATGATAATCCGGACCTGCCCATATCCTTGAATATTCAGAACACAATCTTCAGAGGAATGGGGCCCAGTTCCCCTATTTTTATCGGGCGAACCACTAAACTCATCATGAAAAACAACCTGTTTTACTTGCCCCAGACCGATTCAGTAATTATCCATGGAGACAAAGAATACACTGCCGAAACCATCTCCGACCTTCCTGGAAACAACTTTTACGCTGCCCCTCTCTTTGTTGAGCCCGCTTGGGGAAAGGATGGGAACTATCATTTGGAAAAAGAGAGCCCGGCCATCGATAGAGGCTCCACCGGGAGCGTCCCCCTAATAGACCTGGAGGGCAACCATCGTGGCGCCAGGCCCGATCTTGGAGCCTACGAGTTCAGCCATAAGTAATAAAAACAAGTTTTGCAATCCACAGATCAGTTCGGCTGGATTATTTTTTTTAAAGGAATTCCGGCATCAATGCTGGTAAACATTCAGGCGGCATCCATATTCGTTTTACCCGGGTGTTTGCGTACGCGTTTCCCACCACGTCTTGCCGTAATTGACAAAAAGCTGCTCGCCGGGAGAGACATCTTTTATGGTATGGAAAACAATAAGATCCCGTTCCGTGTCGTGCCAATATTCTGTATTGTGTTCATCGGCATGGTTAAAAATACTTCCCCATCCCAGGGGAAGCGAGTAATATTCGGACTCTTCTTCCGAACGATCTTTCTCCGACTCTAAACCATAGACGTAGTCATTGATAATACCTGAGGAATCTTCCTTCCTGATGCGCAGGTGATAACACTCCTCCAGTGTGGTGTTGGCTGGTATATCTTCGGTTGCGAAAACACCAAAGCCGAATTTACACGGCGCTATAACCATATGGGGGTGCTTTATTAAGGGTTTGGATGATAATTTGCTCATATTTCCTGCCGTATTTCTGGACATGTAGGTATGTTTTATTTAAATAGCACACCATAGCCACTCCAAATACATATATCTAAAAATCCATGAAAAAGCAAAAGGGCAACACCTGTTTGAAAAAACGGCTATTGCACTACCTTACCAAAAGGCCAAGTCAACACCAATTTGATTTCGATTAACCTTCAATTTTTTAGGGGTACTTAAATAGGCATGGTAATAAACCGGTCCGAAATTACTCAGTTTCTTGATTTGTCTGTTAACAATATGTAGTAATTTAATCTAATAAGCTACAATATATTCTAATTCTGTAAAATTATATATAAATTA
>CALANC010000344.1 GCA_937925895.1 uncultured Desulfobacterales bacterium | reverse complement strand
AAAAAGCACAATGGCAAGACTCAAGTTTGAAAAAAGGACCATCAAGGGGAAAAAGGATCCGGTAATTCTGACCAAACTCAAGTTTTTTCCTATATAATGCTTTGATGTGACGCCAAGTTTTGAGGTAGCTTCTTTTTCCATATTGTATGCTTTGATGATACGGATGCCTTCAAACCGCTCCCTTACGGCTTCCGTCAAATCTGAAAAAGACGCTTGAACTTCACCGTATAGGCGATGCATTTTTTTGCTGAAAAAACGGGCTCCAAAAACGATCATGGGCATAGGAATGAGTACAAAAAGTGTCAGTTTGACATTGATATAGGCCATAAAGCCAATAGATGCGGTGCCAAGAACAATCGCGTCGGTAAGTGCCACCAATCCCATACCAGTCGCCATTCGAACATGTTGAATATCGTTGGTGGCGTGTGCCATCAAATCGCCGGTTTTGGCTTTATCGAAATATGAGGCTGAAAGGGTTTGGATGTGAGAAAAAAGTCTGTTGCGCAACCCTTCTTCTACCCGTCTGGATGTGCCGATAAGACATCGTCGCCAAATATAGCGAAAAATGCCGATCATCGTAGCAATTCCTACGATATATAGAGAATAAATTAATAGTGTTACAATGTCGGTCCGATAGGTGGTTAGGTCGTCGACAGCCCACTTTATTACCCGAGGTATAAGAAGCTGAAGAAAATCAACGGCAATCAGGAAGGTAAGACCGGAAAAAATAAGAAACCGGTTTTCCATGAGATACGGTTTTATTAAATGTATAGATTTCATGAAATTAAACTTTTAAGTTCATCTCCAATTTAGTTGGAGAAGAGGGTCCCAGGATTAAAGGAGTCAAGGGTCCAAGTGTCCAAATGTTTGTTTTCCAACGATTTTATCAACGCTTTAAGCATCCTTTCAACTTCCGCTGTATTATCCTTTAGAGCCTTTAAATTTGCTTTGTTTACATAATTTAAATCACCTGAAAGCAAGACCCGGGCCTGAAAATCTTTCTTACTTTTAAAATAATTTGGTTATTCTATTAGAATGCAAACAGTGTCCGTAAGTCTTTTGCCAAACTGTCAGATCTCAACAATTCTTAAGCATTTCACTTGAACCCTTGAATCCTTGAACCCTTGAATCCTTGGCCCCTTGAACCCTTGAACCCTTTATTGTTCACTCCAACTCTTTTGGAGATGATCCAACTATTATTTCTTTGCAGGATACGGTTTTTTTCTCTGATAAAGTCAGCATCGTTCCGGCCTTGTGTCGATTTCCGCAACGTTGACTTTCACAACATCGATTGCTATGATGGTCAGTTATGAAAATAGGACATGTCGTAGAATATATTGACCGCCAGAAGATTATATGTGCAGTCATTCTGGAAATCAAGCAACAAAGACTCAGGCTCCTAACTGAAAACAACCGTGAAGTCAACCTCTCAGCCAGTCGCCTGTCGCACAAGTGCGAAGTGCATCTCGACTTGTCTATGGGAAGGGACAAAGTGGTGTCCACTTTAAGGGAGATAGCTAGAAAACGAAAAAAATTAATCGATGACATCAATATTAAAGAATTATGGGAAGTTCTAAATACGGAACAGGAATGGATCGACTTGGGTACAATGACGGAATTCTGTTTTCCTGAAAACCCCGATTACGACAATGAGTCGGCCGTGGTCAGAGCATTTTTTGCCAACAGACTTTACTTTAAGTTTAATCATGATCGCTTTTTTCCTCATACGGAAAGTCAAGTCGAAAGTAAAATTGCCCTTGAAAAGGAGATTGCCCGAAGAGATCGTCTGATTGACGAAGGGAGTGACTGGCTCACTGAAGCCTTGAAGGGGAATACACCAAACCTGTCAGAAAATAGATTAGACATTATAAATATTTTGAAATCATTCTATCTTTTTCAAACGGAAAGCGAGCACTATGAAATAGGAAAAAAAATCCTTACCAAAGCGGGTATTAATCCTGAAGAGGGGGTCTTTAAAATTTTGGTTAAACTGGGGGTTTTTGCTGAAAATGAAAATACGGATCTTCTTCAATTCGGCATGTCTTCGTCTTTCCCCGAGGAAGTAATAAAACATTCGAAAGAATTAACCGGTTCACATCAGGACTTATTGGCTGACGGCAAACGTAAAGACTTTACCATGCTCCCTTTGATGACCATAGACGGTCAGCTGACTCTCGATTATGATGATGCTATCAGTATAGAGGATTTCGGTGACTATTTCCGTCTGGGAGTCCATATCGTTGATGTGGGGCACTTTATCAAAAAAGGAGATATTCTTGATCTTGAAGCAATGGCTCGCGGAAGTTCAATTTATATGCCCGACCAAAAGATACCCATGCTTCCTCCTTTCCTCGCCGAGGGTCTATGCAGTCTGAAGGCCGGTGAATTGCGACCTGCCATTAGCATCATGATCAATTTAAGACGATCCTATGACATCATCGATTATAAAATCATTCCAAGCGTGATTAAGGTTGCGCATCAACTCACCTATTATGATGTGAATATGACAGCGGATGACAACAAGGATATTATTATTCTGCGTAATATAGCAGAACAATTCCGTCAGGATAGAATGGCTGCCGGAGCGGTTCAAATAACGCTGCCGGACATCAATGTATGGGTTAACGGCGACAGTGACATAACGGTAAACCGGATAAACCGGGAGAGTCCCGGGAGGATGCTTGTTTCTGAAATAATGATTATGGCCAACTGGCTGATGGCCAAGTTTTTGATAGAAAATGATTTGCCAGCAATTTACAGGTCGCAGACCGCACCAAGGGAACGTCTTTATAGGAGGAATGAAGGTACGCTGTTTCAGAATTGGATGCAAAGAAGACTTATCAGTCGTTTTGCCTTGAGTAGCGAGCCTGAACCTCATTCAGGTCTGGGGTTAAATGCATATGTAACAGCAACATCACCCATTCGCAAATACTTTGACCTGGCCACGCAGCGACAGATAAGGGCGGTTTTCGGCTTTGAGGCGCCCGCTTCAGCGAAAGAGATGGATTATATCATCCAACTGGTTGAACAGCCTATGAGCTGTGTCACAAAAATCCAGTACAATCGGCATAAATACTGGCTGTTGAGGTATCTGGAAAAAAGGATCGGCCAAAAAGAAGAGGCGGTTGTGCTCTATAAAAAAAGAAACAACTACCAGATACTCATTCCAGAATATTTGCTAGAATGTGATCTGTCTTTATCAGGAGGCATAGATTTGAAACCCGAGGATTTAATTCAAGTTACCCTACAACACGTGAATGCAAGAAAAGACGTTATCTCCGTATTTTTGGGCTGACAGACGGTGCGTCGATTGTTCTGGAATTGGTACAAAAGGCTTCCAGACGTAATGAAGACCTTCCGGTTTTTCAAAATTCAAGAGAAAATATAGTTGTTCGTTTATGAACTATCCGGGAATAGAAAAGGTGTAATTGAAGGAGAAACCCGGATACTATCCTCGGAGAGA
>CALANC010000343.1 GCA_937925895.1 uncultured Desulfobacterales bacterium | reverse complement strand
TGTTTATATTTTTATACAACTAATTGAATTAATAATTAATAGTATTTATTTCATATTATAGAAACGGCATGTAATTTTTCTTGACAGATAAAGATCGTCTCTGATAAATGAATGAATGATCATTCATTAACTGCATAAGTGGAGGTTATTATGACGAGAAAGATCAAGAAGGTAGCGGTTATTGGCTCTGGACTTATGGGTGGGGGGATCGCCGCACTTTTGGCCGCTGCCGGAATAAAGACGGTATTACTGGACATTGTGCCCTTTGATTTAAAGGATGAAGAAAAAGACGATCCGGTTGCCAGAAACAGAATTGTTAAAACCGGCCTCGACAATTTATTGATGTCAAGTCCGTCTCTTTTGATGAAAAAGACTGATGTTGATCGAATTACCTTGGGTAATTTGACAGATGACTTTGAAGAGATTGGGGACTGTGACTGGATCATCGAGGTAGTTGTGGAAAACCTGGAAATAAAAAAGGACCTTTTCAAACGAGTTGAACCCGTCAGAAAAGCCGGCTCTATCATCTCTACCAACACCTCCGGAATCCCATTAAAGGCGCTTTCAGAAGGAATGAATCGGGATTTCAAGCAACATTTTCTTGGCACCCACTTTTTTAATCCGGTTCGATACATGCATCTTCTGGAAATCATTCCGGGAGAGGAGACACTTCCAGAACTACTCGAATTTATGGCTGATTTTGGCGAGCGAATACTCGGTAAAGGTATTGTCTGGGCCAAGGATACGCCCAATTTCGTGGGAAACAGGATCGGGGTTCAGGGTATGGTTAAAGCCATGCAAGTGATGTTGGAAGAGGGCCTGACGATCCCCGAAGTGGATGCACTGTTCGGCACCGCCTTGGGCAGACCTCGAACTGCCATGTTCAAAACAGCGGATCTTGTCGGACTCGATACTTTGGGACATGTGGCCAATAACACCTTTGAACTTGTGGTCGACGATGAACAAAGAGAAAGTTTTGTCCTTCCAGAATTTGTGAAAAGTATGATTGAAAAGAATCTTTTAGGCAAGAAAACGAATGGAGGCTTTTATAAGACCGATTTAACCCCTGAGTGGAAGAAAATCCGAAAGGTTATAAATCCTCGGACTTTAGAATATGAGGAATACGAACCCGCCAATTTTGATTGCCTGGCCGAAGCCAATAAAGGTAAAACGCTGCCTGACAAAATAAAAGCTGTGGTCTATGGAAACGATAAAGGCGCCAGACTTGCCTGGAAAGTCATGGCCAACAATTTAATTTATGCTGCCAATCGGGTTCCTGAAATCTCAGATACGATTGTTGATATTGACAACGCCATGAAGTGGGGATTCAACTTCGAGATGGGGCCCTTCGAAACATGGGATGCAATAGGCCTTGAAGCTTCTGTCGAGAGAATGAAAAAGGACGGCTTTTCCGTTCCTGAAAAGGTAAAAGAAATGATAGCATCCGGGAATGGGTCCTTTTACAAAGCAGACAAAGACAAGTTGTTTGCTTTTGACTTTTCATCCCGAAGCTATAAAGAAGTGATTGCGAGTAAAAATATCATATCCCTCAAAGCCATAAAAAGGGCGGGAAAGGTCGCTAAAACGTGTTCCTCTGCATCTCTGATAGATCTTGACGACGGTGTATTCTGCTTAGAATTTCATACAAAAATGAACGCTCTGAACAGAGAAATTATCGAATTTCAACATGAAGCCATCGAGTATGTTGACACCAACGGGTTAGGGCTCGTTATTGGTAACCAGGCAGGCGGTATGCCGGGGGCTTTCTCGGCAGGTGGCGATCTCAAATACATGACAGCCCTTGCGAAGGATGGAAAATATTCGGAAATCGATGCATTCCTTAAGGTTGCACAAGACGGTATCCAAAAAGCAAAATATGCGACGATACCAGTAGTTGCTGCACCATATGGTATGACCCTTGGAGGAGGTTGTGAAGTCTGTTTGAGCACCGACAGGATCGTTGCACATGCCGAATTATATATGGGATTGGTTGAAATCGGTGTCGGCCTCCTACCGGCAGGCGGGGGATGTTTGAATCTGTGGAAAAAATTTGTCGACACAATTCCTGAAGCGGTAACTGATGTAGATCTCGCGAAATTTTTTATCCCCGTCTTTATGTCCATCGCACTGGCCAAAATCTCCTCATCGGCTGCCGAGGCCAGGGCCAACGGCTTCCTGGGACCTCTAGACCGAATCGTATTTAATCGAGATCACTTGATTGGAGAAGCAAAAAAAGAAGTTCTGGAGATGGTAGATAAAGGCTATGCGCCCCCGGTTAAGCGAAAGATAAGAGTCTTTGGTCAGGCTGCCAGTGGTATGATTGATGTCGAAATCTTCAATATGTTGAGCGGAAAATTCATCACAGAATACGATGCCTTCCTGGCAAAGCGAATTGCTTATGTTATCAGCGGGGGAAATGTAAGAGATAACAGCGAAATTGAAGAAGACGTGATCCTCAAGCTCGAAAGAGAGGCTTTTGTAGATTTTTGGAAAGAAGAAAAAACAATTGCCAGAGTTGAACATATGTTAAATACCGGCAAACCACTTAGGAACTAGCCGTTGGCGGTCATTCATGAACGATAATTTAGGAGGAATTCATCATGCGAGATGCATATATCATACAATCTGTTAGAACCCCTGGCTGTAAAAGAAACAAAGGGGCCTTTAAAGATACGAGGCCAGAAGATCTTCTCTCTTTCATTCTGAAATCTGTGATTGAAAAAACGCCCAATCTTGAAATGAAACACGTCGAAGATATCATGATCGGGTGTGCTTTTCCGGAAGCTGAACAGGGACTGAATATCGGCAGAATCGCTTCCCAGATAGCCGGTTTCCCGGTGGAAGTCTCCGCCGCTACGGTAAACAGATTTTGCGCTTCCGGCCTTGAGGCCATCGTTTTAGCTTCCTTGCGGGTTATGTCCGGATGGTCGGATGTTGCCATTGGCGGAGGATTGGAATCGATGACATTCGTTCCCATGGGTGGAAATCTGCCCAGGCCCCATCCTGAATATACAAAAAAACATGCCGAACTGTATGTGTCTATGGGCATTACCGCAGAAAACGTTGCCAACAGGTACAAAATATCGAGAGAAGAGCAGGATGAATTTGCCTATAATTCACAAATGAAGGCAGCCGAGGCCATGAAGAAAAGCCTGTTCGCCGAGATGGTACCGACTCCGGCGCAAAGATTTGTTCAAAGTGATAATGGCACATACGTCAAAGAGACCTTTGTTGTGGATCATGATGACGGCATCCGGGGCGACACTACCAGAGAAGGATTGGCTAAATTGAACCCGGTTTTTGCCGCCGGTGGATCCGTTACGGCAGGGAATTCATCCCAGACGACAGACGGTGCCGCCGCCACCATTATCGCCAGCGAAAAAAAAGTAAAAGAATTTGATCTAAAACCGTTAGCCAAACTGAAATATTATACAACGGTCGGCTGTAAGGCTGACGAGATGGGCATCGGACCGCGTCTTGCCATACCGAAGCTTCTGAAAATGGCAGAATTGGATATGGAAGACATCGACCTATTTGAAATAAACGAAGCTTTCGCATCACAGGCAGTATACTGTGTCAACGAATTGGGCATTGACATGGATAAAGTCAATATTCACGGTGGTGCCATAGCCCTGGGACACCCTTTAGGCTGTACCGGCGCCAAATTGTGCGCAACGCTCCTTGCCAATATGAAAGACCGCGGCGTAAGATATGGCATTGAATCCATGTGTATCGGAGGCGGTATGGGAGCCGCGGCTCTATTTGAACTGTGTGATTAATCTAATTTTTTTTACCTTAATACTGGAGGCCTTTGGGAAAAGAGTTTTCCAAGTGGCATTGACAGAATAGGCCATGGGTTTTCGGATTCAGCGAGAATGTACTTTCAGCAGCACGTTTTCTGTTTGCCAATCCATCTGCATAAGCTTGTTTACTTCCAGTGTTTGACCATCTTTTTTCACTTTCCTACAGCCCGACCAAAAGTCTTCCGGCATTTTCCGGAAAAAGCCGGATAAATTTTCTCCGCTGACACAGATTCCGTGATTAAGAAAAATAGGGCCCAATTCCCTGGCCACCAGATTAAAAAGCTTGAGCACGACGCAACCCTCTCTAACGGAATCAGATATGAGTTCTTTCTTGTAAGAAATTTGATGTCGCATGGACGCATATGAGCCTCCCCGGCGCAAAATGGCTCCTGCAAGTCCGGGCATGGCTGCAGAAAGAGCAAGTGTCGCGCCATCCAATATGACAGCAGAATTGAGATCGTCAACCGGTTTCCCGTTCAGAAAGATCGTTTGAACTCTTTGTTCGATATAATTAAAATCTAACCCGGGCAGGTTGCACAAAAATTCCATGACGGTGCACCCCACCCTGGCGCCAATGGTAAAACCCTGGCCAAGCAGCTGAGTAAAGCTGGATATCCGATCCGACTTAACGGTCATGAGAATTTCAACTGTCTGAATATGATCTTTCTCATTTTCCATGAATTTCCTGCCAACACCCCTAGTCATTACTCAAGTTTCGCACCCTAATTTTGATGGTAATCTACATCCCGGATCGACTGAATAATATTTTTTTAAAGGCAAAATTTAAATATGGTTTTCGCTCTTGGCACGGCGCCGGAATTTCAATAAATGCTTAATTTCATTGATGCCGGAGAGGTTGGTGATCCCTGAGTTATATTTAAGGTCATACCATTTTCTTCAAGGCGATATGACCCATGCCGTGCCGGGTGACCCAATATTTGGGATTAGACAAGCACCTTTTAAATCGAAAAAGAATGTGTCTGCAATCCCAAATATTTGGGTCACTGTGAAAGGCGGAGAAATGGATCAGCATATCGCCTTTCAGAAAAAGCCATGACCTTATAAAGTCCACAGCCCCGGTTTTGTAAGCGTTCAGGGGGTATTTAGCGACGGAGCCACCCGAGTGAAACGAATTTGGATGCTTCCTGAACGCTCACCCTCATTGATGTCGGATAAGGGCGCAAAACTTGAGTTGTTATTTGGCCGAAAAAAATGGGGAGCTTCCTGTTGGAACTCCCCATAGATTAAACAGATAAAAGACTTATTTTACCAGTTAAACACCTGGTCGAGATCTTCATCTTTTACTTCAAAGGTAATATTGTGGGGGGATAGTTTCTCTGTTTTAAAGAAATCGGGTAACCGATCATGCTGGGCGGTGAATCCTGCCCGTTTATTGAAATCTCTTTCATATTCAAGGATCTGTTTCCCCAACGCCGTTACATCGTCGGCAGTACATTCCTGGCCGGTAAAAGCACTGAGCAAGTCAAGGAGTGCGTTGAACGTGTCTGCCTGATCCAGAATCGCAAAGGCAATGAACAAACACATGCCGGTTGCATCAACGGCGGCCGTGGCAATTTGGAGATTTCTTGATAGCTCCACCTGACCTTCCGGTTTTAAGGGATCAACCGTTCCTCCTACAGAAAGAACATTGGCAGTCACCGCATAACCAGCCGTGTGGTCTGCACCCATTGTACTTGTAGCATAAGTTACGCCAATCCCCTGTACCGATCGAGGATCATAAGCAGGTAGGGCCTGACCTTTGACTACAGGAACTCTCTCAACGCCAAAAACTTTTCCGGTTACCGCCGCGCCGCTGCCGAGAATGCGACCAAGAGAAGTACCTTTACCAACTTCTTTGACCATATCAATGGCGGCATCACTATCTCCAAACTTGGCCAAACCGGCTTCCATGGCAACCCCGATTGTCGCCCCCATTTCGATTGTGTCGAGGCCAAAATCATCGTCAAGGCGATCGAGCATGGCAATGGCATCCATATCGTCGATTCCGCAATTCCCGCCATGAGCCCAAACTGTCTCATATTCCGGTCGTTTCGTTAAATACTTCCCTTCTTTGTCCATGTAAATCCCTGAGCATCGTATGACACAGCCTCTATGACAGCCATGAGTGACCAGACCGTCTCTGGCTTTCATAATTTCTGTCTGAGTTTCTCCACTGATCTTTGAAGCCCCATCAAACTGGCCTGTTTGAAAGTTATGGGTGGGAAGTGCACCTGCCTCGTTAATCACATTGGTCAAGATATTGGTGCCAAAGCCAGGAAGACCCTCTCCCGTGATCGGATGTTTCCTAAGTCCCTTAACAAAAGCCTTGTTTGCTTTTTTGAATTTTTCCGGATCTTTTGGAGATCTCTTTGGCATTTCGGCATCATCAAGTATAATGACCTTGACGCCTTTGGCTCCCATAACTGCACCGACTCCCCCTCGACCTGCATGCCGGGTAGGCCTTTGTTCCATATCAGTAAAAGCAACGGTAGCAGCAGCCATTTTCATTTCACCTGCCTGGCCAATGGAGACGCATGCAACTTTTTCGCCATATTCTTGTTTCATTTTTTCGATCAGATCGTAGTTTCCCATCATTTTAAGGCTGTTGTCCGCAATTATTTCAACTCCGTCCTTGTTGATAACGATCTTGTAAAGTGTGTCATCTTTAGGTTGTCCCTCGAGCACAAGTGCGGCATAACCTAAACGGGCAAGCACCTGTGAGCCTTGTCCACCGGAGTTGGCTTCTTTAATGCCTCCGGTGAGAGGACTCTTGCACCCTACAGAAACCCGCCCTGATTGAGCTGCAACACTACCGCTCAATATCCCCGGGGCAATGACAAGTTTATTATCTTTGCCAAGTGGATGGCACAGTGGAGGTACCTCCTTCGAGACAATCGCCGATGTCATCCCGCGGCCTCCCAGTCCGGCATAGTCCCCCAACGGCTCCTCGCTGGCTTTGGGACCTCCTTCATTTCCCATATTAATTCTCAGAATTTTGTCCATGGCATCCCCCTATTGATTAAGGTGACAATTTAAACGACCTTGCTATAAATTAAATACAAATTTTTATATTCAGACAATTTATCCTAGATATTCGGAATGTCAAGAAAAACAATTGTTACTGACAAGCCTGAAGCATAAACATTTTTTCAGAAGGCCACTCTACGTTGACATCTAACGATAAAAGAAGTAAAAACAAGCACTAAACCATCAACAATTTTTATTTGGGGATCAAATTGAAGATTGCCAGTTTCAACGCCAATGGGATAAGAGCTCGTTTACCGATTCTACTCGATTGGTTACAAAGGAAATCTCCTGATGTCTTGTGTATTCAAGAAACCAAGGTTCAGGATGTTGACTTCCCGCGCAAACCAATAGAAGAGGTGGGTTATTATTGTAGCTTTAAAGGCCAAAAAAGCTATAATGGCGTTGCAATTCTCAGTAAAAAAGAACCCTCTGATATTTTGACAGGGTTTGGAGATGGTGATGAAAAAGAAAGGCCCAGGCTAATAACACTTACGATTGATGGAACCGTGATCGTAAATACCTACGTGCCACAGGGACAAGACCCGGATTCTGAAAAATTCGCATATAAGATTGCTTGGTTCGCGCGACTAAAAGATTTTTTTAAAAACAACTTCAATCCTGACTTGAAAATCATATGGTTAGGCGATCTTAATGTTGCCCCGGACCCTATCGATGTTTATGCTCCTAAAAAACTGCTGGGGAGCATCGGATATCATCCTGAAGAGCACAAAGCCTTAAACAGTGTCATGGAATGGGGTTTTGTCGATGTATACAGAATGCATAATCCCGACGAAAGAGCTTATACATACTGGGACTATCGAATCCCCCATGCAGTTAAGCGGGGCCTTGGATGGCGGATTGATCACATATGTGCCACCCCGTGCTTGGCGGTAGTTTCGAAAAAAAGCTGGATCGATATTAAACCAAGGCTTTTACAGAAACCTTCGGATCATACGTTTATTGTGGCTGAATTTGACCTTTGAATCCTAGCCGTTTTTCTTTTCAAAATTCTTCATAAAATCAACGAGGGCTTCTATTGCCTCAACTGGCGTGGCATTGTAGATAGATGCCCGGCATCCACCCACAGACCGATGGCCCTTAAGACCGTCAAAACCATTTTCGTTGGCTTGTTCAACGAATAGCTTGTCTAAATCTTCTTCCGGAAGACGGAAAGTGATATTCATCATTGAACGGCTTTCGGTCTCTGCCGTGCCTGTGAAAAAGTCACTGGAATCAATGACGTTATAGAGAAGTCGTGCCTTTTGGCGATTAATCTCTTCCATCTTTTCAAGGCCGCCAATATTTTCCTCCAACCATTTTAACACCAGTTGAACGGTATAGATCGCAAAACAAGGGGGGGTATTATACATGGAGTTTTTAGATGAATAGGTGGTGTATTTTAACATTGACGGTAGTGTGTCAGGTACTTTTTCCAGCAAATCCTTCCGTATGATCACCATGCAAACACCTGCCGGTCCCATGTTTTTCTGGGCTCCGGCATAGATAAGGCCGAAAGTATCAATATCGAAAGGTCTGCTCAAGATATCCGACGACATATCAGCAATAAGAGGAACACCTCCCGTATCAGGGAACGAAGGCCACTGGGTCCCCCTGATGGTGTTATTTGATGTAATATGGGCGTAGACTGCATCCCTGTTAAAGATGATATTTTTCGGGATATAGGAAAAATCGTCATCTTCTGAAGACGCCACAACATTGATGGTCTTGCCTTGTATTTGAGCTTCTTTAATGGCTTTTGTGGACCAGCTTCCGGTGTTTACGTAGTCAGCCGTATCACCTTCATGCAGCAAATTCATTGGTATCATACTAAATTGCAAGCTGGCGCCACCCTGGACAAACAAAACCCGATATCTGTCATCCAGGTTCAACAGTCTCTCGGTTCTTGTCACAGCATCGTTTATGACGTCGTCAAACCATTTAGACCTGTGGCTTATCTCTGTTATGGACATGCCCGAACCGGCATAGTTTAAAAAAGAATCTTTGATTTCTTCGAGAACTTCAAAGGGAAGGGCGGCGGGGCCGGCATTAAAATTGTAGATTCTGTTTTCCTTCATGTGTTTCCCTCATATTGTTATATCTTTGAGCTTCAAAATAATATAAACAAGCTTTTGTGCAGATCAGGCTAAATATGTCAATCAGTATTTTAATTTGCACAGACATTACATCCGGGAACTATTGACAAACATGCTATTTCCAATTAAAAAAATAAGTTTAGGCAAAATGCTTTGGAATTAGACATGAACTAAGCTTCATAAATAGCTGAGGAAATATCTATGAAGATTTATAATTACCCCTCAAAATCTGCTGAAAAAAGGCTTTCGTCTATTGTCAACCGGGGGCTGGTTTTTAAGAAAAAACATGTCCATACGGTTACACGAATACTGGAAGATGTGAAAAAGAATGGGGACAGGGCGCTTATTAAATATACCAACCGTTTCGATTCTCCTGATTTGACCATAGAGTCGATAATGGTTACCGGGAAGGAATTTGAAAAAGCTGTTAAGACAGTGGACAGATCTTTTGTTAGAGCTTTAAATAGGGCCGCATCTCAAATTGAATCCTTTCATGGACAGCAGACCAGCAAGTCATGGATTAATGCCCAAAGAGCAGGCACACTTCTAGGCCAGATTGTAAACCCTGTCGATACTGTTGGAGTTTATGTCCCCGGCGGAATGGGAGGAGAGACACCTTTGGTTTCTTCGGTCCTTATGGGAGTTATCCCAGCAAAAGTGGCAGGGGTAAAACAAATCTTGATGACGACACCGCCCACCAAAGACGGAACCGTAAACCCTCATCTTCTGGTTGCTGCAAAAAAAGTAGGCGTTAATTCCATCTATAAAGTCGGGAGTGCCTGGGCCATTGCGGCCCTGGCATATGGCACCGAGACGATTCCGAAAGTCGATGTAATCGTGGGGCCCGGGAATATTTACGTTACCCTTGCCAAAAAGATGGTAGCAGGAACTGTGGGGGTCGACATGGTAGCCGGTCCAAGTGAAATTCTGGTGATAGCTGATACAACAGCAGAACCTGCGTTTGTTGCGGCGGACCTTCTCTCCCAGGCAGAACATGACAAATTGGCATCTGCCGTCTTTCTCACTGACTCTATTAAAATGGCCAAAGCAGTTGCCGTTGCTTTAGATGAACAGCTGAAAAAACTCACGCGTAGTGAAATTGCCAGGGAATCCCTGAAAAAGTTTGGTGCCATTATGGTGGCACCTGATATCGAAGCTGCAATTGAAATATCAAATAGAATCGCACCTGAACATCTTGAACTCCAGATCAAAGACCCTCTGACCTATATTGGTAAGATTCGTAATGCTGGAGCGCTGTTTCTGGGAAATTACACTCCAGAGGCGGTTGGCGATTATATTGCCGGTCCCAATCATGTACTTCCTACTGCCGGTACCGCCAGATTTTCTTCAGCCCTTTCGGTAGATACTTTTATTAAAAAAACCAACCTGATCCAGTATTCTAAAGCGGCTTTTAGACGTGAGGCCAGAGATGTAATTCGCCTGGCAGAAATCGAAGGCCTGGACGCCCATGCAAAGTCAGTAAAAATCAGGTTAAAGTAAGCGCCATTATTTAAATTTGAAAAAAATTTAAATCTCCGATTGAAAATCCCCAATAAATGGATATTTTCTATCCACAATGAGCACCCTATAACCGAACTGGATATTTTTTACCCGTCCCCTGAATAGACGGATAAAATATGCCAACTGCAATTCAATATCTGTATTTAAATAGTATAACTTATTTATCCAGATAGTTATGAATTAATTTTAATCTTTTCAATAAGATTGGCATATAGCTTGCTACTTCTGTGTCGGCATTATACTATAAAAAAATAGAAAACGAATCTTAAATAAAGGAGGGTATCGATGAAATTTCCTGCAAATATAAAAATTCCAAAAAGAAAGGCCCTTTCCTTAGGAATCATTTTAACAGCCGTAATTTTCGCGGTCATAAACTTTTCCCTTGTACTAAATGTACACGCTAAAACCGACACATACCAATCTATCCCGGAAAGTTTCAGTCAATTGGCTGAACAGACCAGTCCGGCAGTGGTGAATATAAGAACGGTAAAAACAATAAAAGGTGGTGGCCGTGTGTTTCGTCACTTTAGAAAAGGCCCCTTCGGCGAGGATGATCCTATGAAGGACTTCTTTGACCGCTTTTTTGGTGAAGATCAGCAGAGAGATTTCAAACAGCGGAGTCTCGGGTCAGGGTTTGTCATCGGACAAGAAGGATACATCGTAACCAACAATCATGTTATTGAAAATGCAGATAAAATTGAAGTCATCCTAAAAAATGAAAAGGAATTCGACGCGGAAATTGTCGG
>CALANC010000342.1 GCA_937925895.1 uncultured Desulfobacterales bacterium | reverse complement strand
ATCACCGTGGCGGACATCGGCTGCCATACGCTCGGTTATCTTCCGCCATATCAAATGGGAGAACTGATGATGTGCATGGGAGCTTCAACCGCCATTGCTTCAGGGATGTCATTGTTTAATGAGAAAAGGAAAGTAATTGCTTTTTTGGGCGACTCAACCTTTTTTCACGCCGGCCTCCCCGGAATTGTCAACGCCCTGTTCAACAAACACAATGTGACCCTGATATTGATGGAAAACGGCACTACTGCCATGACGGGACACCAGGATCATGCGGCCTCGGGAAGAAATTTTAATGAACCGATCGACAAAATCCCGTTGCGACAGGTTTTAGAGGGCCTTGGCATCAGGCATATTTATGAAATCGATACCTACCAGCAGTCAAAGCTGACTGAACTGGTTAAAGAGGCGGTCGATATCGACGAATTCGGTGTAGTAATTGCCAGGCATCCGTGCATGCTTAAATTTACTCGGGAACAACGCCGGAAACCAAGTTATGAACTCAGACAAGTCGAAATCGACCAGGAGAAATGTGAGCGGCATTTCGAATGTATTGAGACATTTGCCTGTCCCACCTTTACCCGTATGGAAGACGGGCGGATAGAGATCAATCTGGATCTTTGTATTGGAGACGGATCTTGCCTGCAGACATGTCCGACCCAAGCGATAACACCGCCGTAGGTTCGATAAAACCGGGGTTAACAATTATAACGGTGAATGAGGTGAGCAATGAACGCATTCAATATTTATTTGGCCGGTGTAGGCGGGCAGGGAATCGGCCTCCTCAGTGAGATTTTGCTAAGAAGCGCGGATTATGCAGGTTTTAAGGTTAAAGCCGTTGACACCCATGGACTGGCTCAGAGAGGAGGCACTGTCATTTCGAACCTAAGATTGGGTGAGGGTGTCCATTCCCCGTTGATTGCTCAAAACGAGGCAGACCTGGTGATCGCCCTTGAACTTCACGAAGCACTTAGAGGGGCCAATACGTTCCTGAAACACGGCGGCACTCTGATATATTACAACACGGTATGGCAACCTTTGGACGTCCGTCTTAATTTCGCCGAACCGGTCAGCATAAACACGATCAGCCGGCAGTGCCGGAAACGCAACATCACGGAGATGTGCGTGGTCAAAGCGGATCTAGTGGATTCTCGCATGCAAAACATGGTTGTGCTTGCCAACATTGACAAACACAACCTGATTCCCGGTATCCAAAAAAAACATTACCTTCAGGCCATGGATGACTTGCTGCAGGGGCGACGACTTGAAAAAAACCTTAAATTGTTTGAAGAAGAAAGAAAATAGCCTAACCTAACCCATATCAACCCTCTGAATTCACTGGTAGATATATCGCATATGATAATATGAATACGCATTTTGTACCTAAAAATCAAACCTTGTTTTTTTCATAATCTATTGGTAATATAAAGCAATTTATTCATGTTTGACTGGCAACAGCGAGCGCAAACCCCGCAGCTTGCTGCGGAGTTAGCGAGCGAATATAAAAATTGAAGAATTCCTTACCGGGAAGATCCCCTGCAACTTGCTGCAGGGTACTCTTCAATAAATCATGCTGTATACATACCTTTCACTTTTTCGAACGCTTAGATTAAATTTAGCCCCTAAAACATAACAGGTACTTAAGGTTATAATTTTTTATAATTATTACAGGTGATTGAAATGATTATGGAAAAGGATGTTAATTGCTCGAATTTTCGAGGATTGTTTGGTTACTTGCGTAAGTATCATGGAGACGAGGGGATTCAGCAGGTCGTTGAAGGTTTGGTCGACAATGATAACTATCTTCTCAGAGATAAAGACGACCCTTCCAAATTTAAAGGTATTAAAAAACACCAATTAGACGATTCCGCCTACTGGGTTTCCAATGATTTTTCACTGGCTTTATTCAGAAATGCTAAAAAAACGATTGGGGGATCCAATAACCTTATAAAAGCGGGAGAGGAAGCCGTCGTCAACTACTTATCCAAGAGCGTCCTTTTTGCCAGCAGAATATTTAGCAGCAAATTTATCGCCAAGCAGGCTGCAAAGATAAATAGCCGGTTTAACAAGACAAAAAATGTAATTCTTTCTGAATTGACGAGCAATTCAGCCAATTTCGAGCTACATTACCAGCCGAATTTTCAGGTAACGAAAGATATATGTAACTGGAACCTGGGGATCTACACCGGCATAGCCAAAATGACAGGTGCGGAGAAAGTATCATGTGAGGAAGTCAAATGTGTTCTGGATGGCGATGACCATTGTTCTTTCCTCGTGACGTGGAAAAAAGGACCAAATGTAATCAAACGTATCGTTAGATGGATTTTAAAGACGATTTCCAAAGATTTGATTGTCGACTATACCGCAACGATGGATCAAAGAGATCGGCTCATAGATACGCTCACACTATCAGAAGAAAGATACCGCGCCTTGACGGATCAGTCCTTGACGGGGATATTCATCCACCATGATGGAACGCTTATCTTTGTTAATGATTGTTTTGCCCAGATGTTGAAATATTCACCCGAGGAAATCGTCGGTAAGAAATTTTGGGATTTTGTTCATCCTGAAGATTGTGACCTGGTTCAGGAAAAAGAAATCTTCAGATCCAATGGCGTATATGATTCAACGAATTACGAGTTTCGGGCCATTCAAAAAAACGGTGAGGTCATATGGTTAGAGACGTTTGCCACCGTCATTAAAACCAACGGACAGAAGGCTTGCATGGGAAATGTCATCGATTTAACCTCAAAGAAGCAGGCAGAGGAAGCACTGAAAAAGAGTGAAGAAAGATTTCGAGAATTGGCTGAACTATTGCCCGAAATCATCTTTGAAATGGATAAAGAGGGTTATCTCAAATATGTGAATCAAAGTGCATTTGAACATTTCAAGTACTCGCAACAGGATTTTGATGAAAGTAAAAATGCTTTTGATATGATTGTTCCTGAAGACCGACAAAGAGCCATGGAAAACGCCCAAAAGGTATTGCAAGGAGAGAATGTCGGTCTTCGAGAATACACGGCCCTGAGAAAAGACGACAGTACGTTCCCGGTTATGCTGAATACCAGTGCTATTTTTCATGAAGGGAAACCTGTTGGATTAAGAGGCGTCGTTATAGACATTTCCGAAAGAAAGCGACTCGAAACTCAGCTTCAACAAGCCCATAAGATGGAGGCGGTTGGCACGTTGGCGGGCGGCGTAGCCCATGATTTCAACAATCTGATGATGGCGATGTTGGGAAATATTTCCCTGATATTACATGAAACCGAACCTACTCATCCACACCGTGAAAGACTAAAAAATGTTGAAGATCTAGTGCAAAGCGGTTCCAAATTAACCAACCAGTTGCTCGGATTTGCCAGGAAAGGTCGATACGAAGTTAAGCCGGCAAGTTTGAACAAAATCGTGCAAGAGAGCCTGGAAACGTTTGGAAGAACAAGAAAAGAGATTAAGATTCACAGAGACCTGCTTGAAAATCTTTATGCAATAGAGGCGGACGAGACCCAAATTCAGCAGGTTCTCTTGAATCTTTATATTAATGCGGCTGATGCCATGCCCGGCGGTGGGAATCTTTCCATAAAAACCGTGAATGTCACCCACACGGAAATGCAAGGAAAAGCCTATGATCCAAAGCCCGGTGATTATGTCATGTTAAAAGTAAACGATAACGGTACCGGCATGGATAAGGCGACCATGAAATGTATCTTTGATCCTTTTTTTACCACCAAAGAAATGGGAAGAGGCACTGGACTTGGTTTGGCATCAGTTTACGGAATTGTTAAGGCGCATGGCGGATATATTGATGTTGAGTCTAAAGAAGGATATGGAACGAGTTTTATAATTTATCTTCCTGCATCGGAGGGTTCAATTCATGAAATCCCGGAGGTATCTGAGCGAATCGAAGAGGGTACCGGTACCATCCTGCTGGTCGATGATGAAGAGATGGTTTTGGAGGTGGGTGTTCAGATGCTAAAGAAAATTGGATATACAGTTCTTCAAGCCAAGACTGGTACAGAGGCGGTTACGATCTATGAGGAGCTCAAAGGCGAAATTGATTTGGTAATCCTGGATATGATTATGCCGGGCCTGGGAGGTGGTGAAACCTATGACA
>CALANC010000341.1 GCA_937925895.1 uncultured Desulfobacterales bacterium | reverse complement strand
TATAATTTAAATAATAGATGGAGTTCCGTTGTTAGAAACTGACCATAACTATTTTGAAGATCATGGAGTTTTTTAATAACCATTTCCTTGAAATCAGAAAATTTATCCCCTAACATTTTCCGCCAGAATTGATCAGCGAATTCAAGTGATCCTTTGCGGAAAATATTTTCAATATCCGTTGAAATAGGCGTGGGTGAAGCATGATTTCCTCGGAACAAATGATCCAGGGCGATTCCACTAACAATTAGTGGGAAGTCACATCCAAATTTTGTCAGAGATTCATAAACAAAAGTTAATGTTGATCTTAAAATACCTTGAAGTCCCGAAGAAATAAACACGGTTTTCATCATATAATGCGGTAACTTTCTTACAAAATTATCATCAAATAAAATTTCAATATGTGGAACATCCGCCAATCGCGCGGTTCGCTTGGCCCCCTTCAGGTCTTGACAATTCGGAACACCGTAAGTGTAAGAAACGACATCTTCGATTTTTGGAGCGAATGCCAATATGGTTCTCGCATCCCATCCATCTGTTAATGCACAAGCGATTCTTTTTGAACCTCGGTAGTATTCCGGAATTACTTCTCGGAAGATTTCAGCTGCGTATTCAAATGCGTCATTGCCCTGCATTAGATTTGGCTTTTTGTAGAAAATGTCGGCGTATTTTGTTAACTCAATATTTTTTGACTGAAAATCATATTCTAAGATTGAAGCTGGAGGTACTTTATAAACACCTTTAAGAAAGGTGTTCTGGGAGACAGGGTAATTAAAAAATAAATATTCAAATAGCCAATCTTCATTAAATCTGGCCGGATTATTTAGCCTGCAGAAAGTTGATAATTCGGTTGAGAATATGAACATTGAATTAAATTTTTTAAAAAATATGGGTTGTTGAGATCTTCTGTCAGTGATTATAATTAATTTTTTTTCTTTTTCATTTACATAAACAAAGGCGTAATTTCCGACATAACTATTCAAATTTTCGAATTTTCTGGTTTTTATAGTTACGATAATATCTTTATGAGGAATCGTAGAATGGCCGATTAAATCACCTGCAAGACAAAAAAAAGTATCTTTTTCTTTATAATATCTTTTACTCTTTAAAGGTGAGTGTTCCAACGAGGAAACGGATATAAAGCCAGATGACAAATAAATTGTTTTTGTTTGTCCTGTTGAGAGCAAGTCGAGTGTTTGCGCCAATAACTCAGGATCATAATTAACGTTGTTCAAATCGATTACACCCAAAGCACCAGACATGTATTAACCCCTACTCCAAATAAATTTTAGAATTATTAATAATTTTTTTTAGAAAAAAGAAGATCATCAACGAAATTTGCAAAAGTAGTAGTGCGAAGGATGGATCCCTTTTCCGTATGGCGTGCGGGAAACGCGAAGCCAGTGGTTTAAAAAGGCCCATTGATTAAAGTTATATTTTTGCATGGCCTTGTGAATTATCTTCCGGATATATTTAACGATCAATGGAATTTCTTTTGTTCTAAAAAGGTTTGAACGATTAAGCGCGATCAAAAGGTTTTCAAAAATCCGACCTAAATCGTGATCTATGTTGCGGTTAAAATATTTTCGAAATTTATCAGAGTTCCGAAATAATTCGGGGTTATTATCGTTGCTAAAGAGTTCTGGTAAGCCATGCTTATACCGAAATTCGCGAGAAAAAATGACACCCTCTAAATCTCTGTAATAAACGTTTTCAACCAAACCCTGTTCACTAAAATGCATAAGCACGTTTTGCATGTGCATTTCCAACGAAAAACCTTGTCGAAAAGCACTCAGAAGAGAAAACACCAATGGTTCGATAAAAATCGAACCAAAAAGTTCAATCATATCAGCCCCTGTGGCCTCCTTTGCTTTCCGCAAGATGGCTGCAACCAGAATTTCTTTTTTCGGGTTTTTAATATCTGGAGACGAAAGCGAAAAAGCAGGTACGAGAGGCAAGTCTGGTAATATTCTGATAAGCGCGCCACGATTTTCATGTATAAGGCCAACTTCTTCAGTAATGATTCTTAGATATGAATTTAATTTTCCGGATTTTTCAAGCAAAGACAACTCACGACTTAAGCTGAGGCATTTTAAAACTATTTCTGGAGATAGACGTCGATCCCCCTGAATCCCCGGTAGAGGGTTATCCAGATGAAGTTTTAACATTATCCGACAACCCGGAGGTTGAAAAAGCAATTTTTTTGAATCCTTATCAGGTTGATAAAAAATTGTTCGGTAGGAGGCACTGATAAATGCCTTACCACTTCTGATTATCCTATTTTTCTTATAAGCATCGACCTGCAGTGGATGGATTGGAAAATGAACCACCCGTCTTTTTTCATCCATTAGGCCATGACAATAAGAAGGCAACTCACCATTCGCTCGATCGGAAAAAATTATTACCTCATCTTTGGGAAGTGCCACCCACAACATCGGGTATCCACTTGATGTCTCAGGTATTAGAAAAGGAGAAATATCGGGCGGAGGTGAACTGCGTCTTCGATCGTTTACAAATTGCTCTAAATAGATGAGGTCTTCTTGAATAAAATTCATGAGGCCCTATCGGGGAATCTGTTGAACGAATTAATAATGAATCTGAAGATTTTTATGAGTTTACCGTAGTAACTGTACAAAAGTGAGCCTTGATGCCTTTTTAGTCCATACAGAAACTCTCTTCCTGTGGTATACCCCAATTTTGTATTTCGAAAAAATTGAAGGCCTCCAGAAGGAACCCTTTTTATCTGTCGAGGATATTCACCCGGCAAATTTCTAAAGGAAGGTTGATCTTTAGATCCCAATACCCATGCCTTATAACCAGCCTTGCGAGCCAGTGATAATACCTCTTCATTGTAACCGCCGCCGGGCCAGGCAATGAAATTTATTTTCTTCTCAAGTTTTTTTTCTAAAATTGTCTTTGAATTATGCAATTCATAAAAGACCCTTTGTTTATACTCATTTTCTGTTTCGTAATGTTGATCGCCTTTATAGATTCGCATTAAACTTTCATGACGTTTTTTCAAATCTTCAAACCAGTACGTATTTTTCAAATAGCTTTTACCACCATTTTTTTTTACATATAAAACTAATTCGCGTGCTACTTGTTCAGGTGGATAATATCTTCTACACGTCAAGGCTTTTTCATGCTTATATATAGGCGTGCCCAAGGGAACAGAATCGCTTTGATCGTGACCGATATAAAATGGTTTATGCTCTGGTTTTTTATTCCAGGCCATCCATGGGTAGCTGTTCGAGCCTGGATTATAAAAGTCGATTAACGTGGGCTCTGAGAAATACCACGTGTGCGTGAGCGCGTGAGATTGAATATCGAAGAGACCTGACTCTTCCATCAATCTCATCTCCTCCCAATTTAAAAATCCTGATGACATAAGCTGCTCATCTGCCATTTTCCTGTGCGATAAATCCTCGAGGTTTAATCTAACATCTTCTTTCGGATCGACAAACTCGGGAGAGACAAAGATAGTTGCCTTGGCGTCATATTTTTTTAAGATGGGAAATACATAGGTCCAGCAATCGAGGTAGCCATCATCAAAAGTCAGCATAACTGCAGGCAATTTTAGATCAACCTTTTCTGACATGTAATCATAAAGTTCATTCCAAAATATAAAATTAAATCCGCCTTTTTTTAGGTACCTGATTTTTTGTTCGAAAACCTTAATTGGTTCGGAAATGTGTTTAAAAATCCAATTCGTATTCTCTAATCCAATACTATGGAACATGATGGCAGGAATAATAGCAGTATCACCCAGTATTTTTTTAATGCAATAATTTATCACAGCAATATAGTTTGAAATACAATTTGGCGTAAAGATCGGCGATTATTTTGATACTGTATTGTTTGATAACTTTATTTCTAGCCGCAAGGCCAAGCCTATCACGAAGATTGCCGTCTTCGACCATACGAATAATATTTTCGGCCATTGCTTTAGGATTTTTTGATTCCGAAAGGAGCCCGTCAATGTTATTTTCAACAACCTCCTTTATACCACCGACATTCGTTGCAACAACAGGGAGACCGAAACTCATTGCTTCTAAGAGTGCAACTGGCATACCCTCCCGTTCAGATGACATGGCAAATATATCAATCTTTCTGAGGAACAAATCTGATTTCTGAAACCCCACCAATTTAACGCTCTTATTTAACCCAAGCTTATTAATGTACTTTGCAAGTTTTGCTTTAAGGTATCCTTCTCCGGCGATCATCAATTTTAAATCACTTCCAGCATCCCGGACTATTTTCATGGTATCAATGAGTGAAAAATAATCTTTCGCATCATCTAAACGGCCCATTGCACCGATAACTCGTGGAATTTTTTTCTTGTTGGAGATAGTATCCGGAATGCTTACGCCATTTGGTATGGTGATAATTTTATTCGGGTTTAGTTTATCATTTTTTATCCTGAGATTTTTGATATCTTTGGAGACTGCAACTCGGAGTTTCACAAACCGGTCTATCAAATGCTTTTCGACAAAATGATGCCTTTTTTTCTTCCAGAGATTTCTGCCATGCTCACTGGTTACAATACACGGTACATTAGCCAGGTTTCCTGCAACGGTAGCAATTTTATTCGGATCATACATATGAGAATGAATAATTTCAATTTCATTTTCCTTAAAATATTTGATCAGTTTAAAAATTCCTAAAGGCATTGTTCGTCGCCGGTACTGAACCGAATAATATTTGATATTCTTTTTTAAGTCGTTCTTAAATCCATCGACTTTATCCCATAGTACTACCACATGTTTATTGAAACGATTTTCATCGAGGTTATTTATAAGGGAAACGACTTGCTGTTCAGCGCCTCCACGACCAAGAGATCCGATTAGGTGCGCTATGTTAATTTTGTGATGATTCATTTATTTATGATTTTTCTTCGCAGATTTGATTGATAATATTTCTATAATTATTGGCGCTGACATGCCATGTATATTTATTCTTACCCGCAAATGTATATTTTTTCTCCTGGTTCAATAATTCATTTAAAGCGTCTTCTATTTTGGAACTATTTTCAATATTAACAAAAATTCCGCAATCGACCGATTTCATAATTTCATTTACCGCGGAATCTTCAGCCGACAGTGCTAGTATCGGTTTTTCGGCACCCAAATAGTCGTAGAATTTATATGGAATTGCATATTTTACATTCGTTCCCGATATTAAGAGCAAAAGATGTGCGCCTTTTAGTAAACGTAACATTTTGTGGTATTTGACTTTTTTTTGTTCTCTCACTATATCCGCAATTTGATAGTGGTTTAACACCTTCCAGTCTTCATCTTTTAGTTTTCCAAGTACATTTATGCAGATTTTTTCTTTTTT